>CAJOOU010000145.1 GCA_905236735.1 uncultured Eubacterium sp.
CGTCGTCATCGTCGTCGGGCTCGTCATCGTCAGGCAGCAGCTCATCATCGGGGTCGTCATCATCGGGCGGCTCGGACAGACATTATTCTAATCCTTCGGGATACAGCGGCAGCGCAGTTGCAGAGTATGCCTGCCAGTTTGTTGGAAATCCGTATGTATACGGCGGAACCTCACTAACAAACGGAGCTGACTGTTCGGGATTTGTAATGAGTGTATATGCTGCATTCGGCATCTCGCTTCCACATTCTTCGAGCGCACTCAGAAGTGTGGGATATTCGGTAAGTACGGATGATATGCAGCCGGGCGATATTATCTGCTATAGCGGACATGTGGCGATTTATGTGGGAAATAATACCATTGTGCATGCGAGCACACCGTCAACGGGTATTAAATATACCTCGCCGGCAAATTACCGCTCAATAGTATGCGTCAGAAGAATATTTTAAATACAGGTTGCTCCGCTGATTTTAAGCGGAGCAATTTTATGTGTTCCGTAAAATCAATTTCTATCCAATTAACACAGATGCATAAAATCTTGCAAAATTTGAAGGCAAAGCAGGGGTTACATAAATTTATTTATGGTAAAGTTGCACAAAAAGAAAAATGTGAAGAGGCAAATTTAAAAAAAAATAAAATAGATCGCACGCAAAGTTATCCACATTTAACCTTAAAAAAACCTTAAAAAACCGACTTATACACGAAGTTATACACATTATCCACAAAATCGTGAAAAATTTGAAGAAAATTTTGATGGAAAATCAGAACAAAGGTTTTGTGCAAAGTGTATAAAATAAAATAAGTCATCCCAAATTGTTGACTTTTCAAATGACTCACAATGCATTAAAAAGAGAGAATGTATCAGAAAATTCAGAAACTAGACAAAGAAATTCTCCGGCGGGTTGAAATCCGCTCTCTCATTTGATATACTGTGTCACATGATTAAGAAGATAAGCGTAATGGGTATGGAGCTTGATAATTATTCAAACCGCGAGTCCTTATCCGTTATTGAAGGATTTCTTAAGGATACGGCAATGAATTATGTTCAGATGGTTAATATGGAACTTTTGATTCTTGCCGAATCTGATGAGAATGTAAAAAACGCCTTGTCGGATGCAGACCTTACCATAGTAGGAGACAAGGCAATACTTGAAGCTGCGGGCGCAGTCAGATTGCAGAGGATTAATGAGACGGAGAACGGAAACTTTTTCGTGGATTTTTTAAAGAAACTCTACAGAAGCGGATACGGCGTATATTTAGTGGGGGATACGCAGGCTGATATAGATTCTCTTGAAAAGTTTCTGAGCGAAAACTTCGAGCATCTGAGGATAATGGGAAGTGCTACGCTTTGTGATGACGCATCGGAGGGCGAAAAACTTGTAAATGATATAAATATTGTACTTCCGGATGTAATCATCTCAGCAGCATCCTCACCGAGGCAGGAGATTTTTTTGAACAATCATAAGAGTCAGATCTGCGCAAAACTCTGGTATGCAGCAGGAGCGGGGAAACCGCACAACAGAAAGACTTACGGTATAAGGAAGTTTATGAGAAGGGTGATAAGCTCAAGAATCTTCCATCACAGGGTCAATAAGTTTAATAATGAGAATTTATAATTAAAAGGGCTGCCGTTTATGCACATTGCCAAATATGACGGAAAAAGCCCTTTAATTTTTTGGTGTTTTGTATTAGAATAAATTTGAATTTGCGATAAATTACACAAAAAATACATATAAATTTTGTGAAAGATTACCAAAGAGGGGATGCGGAGGTATGTTATGATATCTAATCAGGTTCTTCAGAATGCCATAGATGGCATAAAGGGGATTTCAAAAGCTGATTTTTGTATTATGGACACGGAAGGAAATGTCCTTGCAACAACATTTGATGATACCGATGATTTCCTCGACCCGGCAAAGAGTTTTGCCCAGTCGCCGGCTGATTCCCAGGTGGTATCAGGCTGTCAGTTTTTAAAGGTATTTGATGACACCCAGCTTGAATATGTACTTCTGGCTGACGGAGCCGGAGATGATACCTTTATGCTCGGACGGCTTGCAGTGTTTCAGGTGCAGAGCCTTATTACGGCGTATAAGGAAAGGTTCGATAAAGACAACTTTGTCAAAAACCTCTTACTGGACAATCTGCTTCTGGTGGATATATACAACAGGGCTAAAAAACTGCATATAGAGCTTGATGCAAGGAGAATTGTTTTTATACTTGAGACCAATAAGGACAGGGAAGCCTACGATGTGGAAAAAATAAGAGGTCTTTTAAGCAGCAGGCCGAGGGATTTTGTGACAGCGGTAGATGAGAAAAGCATCGTGGTTGTAAAAGAACTTGGCGCTTTTGATGATTATAACGACATAGACAAGACGGCCAGGCTGCTCCAGGGAGCCGTAGGCGCGAATGCGGACGGCACAAGCGTGCATGTGGCTTACGGCACAATAGTAAATGAGATAAAGGAAGTTTCCAGGTCGTACAAAGAGGCCAGAATGTCACTTGATGTAGGCAGGATTTTCTTTGAGGACAGAACCGTTATAGCTTACAATACACTCGGAATAGGCAGACTTATATATCAGTTGCCGATTCCGCTGTGCAATATGTTTATCAAGGAAATATTTGCAAAACAGTCTCCCGATGATTTTGATGAGGAAACCATAGAAACCATCGGAAAGTTTTTTGAGAACAGCCTGAATGTGTCGGAAACTTCGAGACAGCTTTTCATACACAGAAACACACTTGTGTACAGGCTCGACAAGATACAAAAGGCTACAGGTCTGGACCTCAGGAATTTTGAAGATGCCATCACTTTTAAAATAGCTCTTATGGTATCAAAGTATATGAAACATATGGAAGAGACCGATTTCAGATAAATCATTGATGAGGTGTATAATGATAACTCTTGAAAATGTTACCAAAAACTATTCGGCGGGTGCTCCCGCCTTATATGATGTAAGCCTGCATGTAAATCCCGGAGAATTCGTCTTTATTACCGGTGACAGCGGCTCAGGAAAGTCTACCCTTATTAGACTGCTTTTAAAAGAACTCGATGTCACGAGCGGAGAGATTACGGTAAACGGCAGAAAGCTTTCAAAGGTAAAAAGAAAACAGATTCCTTATTACAGGAGAAATGTGGGAGTCGTATTCCAGAATTTCAGACTCCTTAAGGATAGGAATGTATATGACAATGTCGCATTTGCCCAAAGGGTAATAGGCTCTTCGGTTAGAGGAATGAAAAGAAAGGTGCCTGTTATGCTTTCCATGGTGGGGCTGGCGGAAAAATACCGCTCCTACCCACAGCAGCTCTCGGGCGGAGAACAGCAGAGGGTGGCTATAGCGAGGGCTCTTATAAACGAGCCCAAAATTCTGCTGGCAGATGAGCCTACAGGTAATCTTGATGATAATAATGCGTGGGAGATAATGAAGCTTCTGGAGGAGATTAACCAAAGAGGCACCACTGTTCTTGTGGTTACCCATAATATGGAAATAGTCAAGGCCATGGGAAAAAGGGTAATCAAATTAAAAAAAGGTATAGTAGTAAGCGACGAGGCGGCGGGAGTATAGTATGATTTTGTATTGTTTAAAACAGGGCTTGATGAACATATGGAAAAACAAGATTTTTTCCCTTGCATCAATTGCAACGATGTCTGCATGTATTTTTCTTTTCGGTATTATTTTCTCTGTTGTGATGAATTTTCAGGAGACAATGAGAGATGCCGAGCAGAGCGTGACGATAACGGTATTTTTTGATGAAGGCATCAGTGATGAGGAAATAGAAAGCATAGGAGATGAGATTGGGAAAAGAGCCGAGGTGGCAGACCTGGTGTATGTTTCCGCGGAGGAGGCTCTGCAGCAGTATATTGATGAATATTTGGGCGGCTCTGAGGAAGCGGCAGCCGGACTTGAGGAGGATAATCCTCTTGTTAATTCGGCAAACTATGAGGTGTATCTTAACGATATCTCCATGCAGTCTTCTCTGGCATCGTACATTGAGGGACTTGACGGGGTACGCCAGGTAAACCAGTCTGTTGTGGCGGCCAATATACTGTCGGACTTTAACAAACTTGTGGGATATATATCGGTGGCAATCATACTGATACTCCTCGGAGTGGCCATCTTCCTTATAAACAATACCATTGCCGTGGGAATAACGGTCAGAAAAGAAGAGATAGCCATAATGAAGCTTATAGGGGCGACGGATTTGTTTATCAGGGTGCCCTTCCTTATAGAAGGAATGCTTATAGGTCTGCTTGGTTCTGTAATACCTCTGGTGATACTTCACTATCTTTACAATGGAGTGACGAATTACATAGAGGGTAATTTCAATTTCCTTTCGGACATACTTGTCTTTATGTCGACCGGAAAAGTGTTTTCGTATCTTGTGCCGGTGGCTTTGATACTCGGAGTCGGAATAGGATTTTTAGGTAGTATATTAACCATGCGTAAGCATTTGGATGTATAGAGGAAAAAATGGAAGATTTGGAAACAAAGCAAGAGTTGGATTTGCATGAGGGAGACTATAAGAAAGGTGTTTTAACGGGAATTCTGATATCAGCTGCGGTTGTACTTTTAATCGCTGCAGCACTTTTGTTGGTCAGACAGTATTCGTACAGAAATACGCAGTATTCAGGCGGAACCTCGTCTTCGGCAGATGCGAGCGGTGATGCGGAAAACATAGTGTCGGAGCTTACGCTTTCAAATACACTTTCGGAAAGTACGCTTGCAAAACTTAACTACATATATGCTGTAATAAACAAGTATTATTACGAAGATATAAATCTGGATGATTTGATAGACGGTATGTTTGCCGGCATAGTGGAAGGACTCGGAGATAAGTACAGTGAGTATTATACGGCAGAAGAATACGAGAGACTTTCGGAAAAAACATCCGGTTCTTACGGCGGAATAGGTGCGCTTTTCGGTATGGATGATGAGACGGGATATCCGACGGTAATGTTTGTCTATTCCGATACTCCGGCTGAGGCAGCAGGACTCGAGGCCGGAGATTATGTGATTACGGTAGATGATACGGATGTGGCAGGACTTGAACTTGAAGAAGTTATAGCTCTGATAAGAGGTGAGGTCGGAACTGATATTACAATTTCCTATGTAAGGGATGACGAAGTAAATACTGTTATTATGACCAGGGAAGAACTTGAACTTTCGACGGTAACCGGTCAGATGCTGGATGACGGAGTCGGATACATAAGGATTACATCATTTTCCAATGCAACCGATGAGCAGTTTGCTGAATATGCGGATGAATTTTTGGATGAGGGAATGACATCTCTTATTATAGATTTAAGAAACAACGGCGGAGGAATAATAGACGGCGCGGCAGGCGTTCTTGATTATCTCTTGCCGGAGGGCACGGTGGTTTATACCGTCGAAGAAAGGGACAGCGTCAGAAAAGATTATACATCGGATGAGGAAACTCAGCTTGATATACCTCTTGTGGTACTTGTAAACGGCAGCAGTGCCAGTGCCTCAGAGATATTTGCTGCAGCTATCCGGGATTTTGAATGGGGAACATTGCTTGGCACTACTACATATGGCAAGGGTGTGTACCAGAGCACGATTGGACTTTCGGACGGAAGCGGAATAAAGGTTACCAGTGGAAAGTTCTATTCTCCCAAGGGCAACAATTTTGACGGAGTCGGAATTGAGCCGGATGTTGTACTTGAATATGAGAATCTTGCGGGAGAGGACGCGGATTATTCAATAGAAAATGATAATCAGATAGAAAAAGCGATAGAAATCTTATTAAACGAATAGAAAGAAGGTGACGAAGGTGGTTGAATTTGACCCATGTAAAATGAGACTTGAAGAACTTGCTAAATCACTTGCGGAAGTGAGGGATTCACTTTGACACGGCTGGTATGGATCAGCGTATAGAGGAGCTTGAAAAGGCGATGGAGGCTCCGGGGTTTTGGGATGATATGGACAAGGCCCAGAAAGATACCATCGAACTTAAAAACCTCAAGGATGAAAAATCAGGAATCATAGACCTTACAGACAGATATGAAACCATAGAAACTCTTATTGAAATGGGCACAGAGGAAGGGGATGTATCCCTTATCCCGGAGATAGAACAAGAACTTGACGAACTTGAGTCAAGGCTCGAAGAAAAATATATGCAGACTCTGCTTTCGGGAGAATACGACAGGGAAAACGCCATTGTAACCCTGCATGCCGGAGCGGGCGGTACGGAAGCTTGCGACTGGACTCAGATGCTCTTCAGGATGTATTCGCGTTTTGCGGACAACCATGGCTTTAAGGTGCAGGTGCTTGATTATCTTGACGGAGATGAGGCCGGGATAAAATCGATTACATTTGAGGTTGATGGGGAAAATGCATACGGATTTTTAAAGTCTGAGAAGGGCGTACACCGCCTGGTGCGTATTTCTCCCTTTAATGCCAACGGCAAGAGGCAGACTTCATTTGCTTCATGCGATGTAATGCCTGAGATAGAAAACAATATTGATATAGAGATAAACGATGATGATCTCAGGATCGATACATACCGCTCGAGCGGAGCAGGCGGACAGCATATAAACAAGACTTCTTCGGCAATACGAATTACCCACATACCTACGGGTATTGTAGTACAGTGCCAGAATGAAAGAAGCCAGCATATGAATAAAGACAAGGCGATGCAGATGTTAAAGAGCAGGCTGTATCTTTTAAAGGAAGAGGAAAACAGGCAGAAGGCAGATGATATCAGGGGCGTTATAACCGATAATGCATTTGGCAGCCAGATACGCTCATATTTCCTGCAGCCCTATACCCTTGTTAAAGACCACAGGACAAACGAGGAGACAAGCAATGCAGGTGCCGTACTTGACGGACGGCTTGACGGCTTTGTAAACGCCTATCTTAAATACATATCGTAATCATAAAAGATAGTACAAATTTACTCTTGCATATATGGAGTGAGTGTGGTACTATCTTTTTTGCAAGTATCTTTCTACGGCACACAAATGTGTGCATATGAGATACAGCGGAGGATGCTCTATGATTGATAACAATGAATATTTTGTCCTGCGTAAAAAGGCCGTGCCGGAGGTACTGCTCCGGGTGGTAAGAGCCAAAAGGCTTTTGGAATCCGGAAAGGCTGTTTCGGTAAAAGAGGCAACCGACAAGGCCGGCATAAGCAGAAGTTCGTTTTACAAATACAAAGAAGATATATTTCCCTTTCATGACAATGCCAAGGGCAAGACGATTACCATTATTTCACAGATGGATGATGAGCCCGGGCTTTTATCGGATTTACTCAAAATAGTGGCAAGGTATCAGGCAAATATCCTTACCATTCATCAGAGTATACCGGTAAACGGAGTCGCGTCGCTTACACTGAGTGTGGAAGTGCTTGAAGCGACAAAGGATGTGTCAAAGATGGTGAAAAAGATTGAGGATTTAAGCGGCATTCACTCGGTGAAGATACTGGCGAGAGAATAGTCAAAGGTAAAGAGAGGTAATATATGATAAAAACAGCAATACTTGGATATGGTACCATAGGTTCGGGCGCTGCAGAGGTGCTTGAGGTCAACAAAGAAGTAATCAAACAAAGAGTGGGAGAAGAAATAAGTCTTGCCTACATTCTTGACAGAAAGGATCTTTCCGGGGATCCGAGAGCCGGTCTTGTAACAACCGATTTTGACAAAATTTTAAATGATGACGAGGTGAAAATCGTCATTGAGACAATGGGAGGCACCGGCGCTGCATATACCTTTGTAAAGGCTGCACTTGAAGCCGGGAAAAGTGTTGCTACTTCCAACAAAGCCCTTGTGGCAAAGTATGGTACGGAGCTTATGGAGATAGCCCGTGAAAAAAATGTGAGCTTTTTATTCGAAGCCAGTGTAGGAGGCGGCATTCCCATTATCAGACCTTTGTATGATGCCCTTGGCGGAGATGAGATAGAAGAGATATCGGGTATAATGAACGGTACGACGAACTTTATCCTTACCAAGATGGCGAAGGAAGGTTCGGATTTTGATGAGGTCTTAAAGGAGGCGCAGAGCCTCGGATTTGCTGAAGCCGACCCGACAGATGATGTTGAAGGATATGACGCAGGCAGAAAGATTTCCATTCTTACCTCGATAGTAAGCGGTAAACAGGTGAACTTTGAAGGGGTTCATATGGAAGGAATTACCGGTATTACCGCAGAAGATATGAAGTACGCTCTTGTACTTGACAGAGCTATAAAGCTCGTTGCAACAAGCAAAAAGACTGATAAGGGTTACTACGCAATTGTATCACCGGTGATGCTTTCGGACTCTCATCCGCTTTATCCGGTTAACGGTGTTTTCAATGCGATTTTTGTAAAGGGCAATATGCTCGGAGATTCAATGTTTTATGGCAGCGGAGCAGGCAAACTCCCTACGGCAAGTGCTGTAATTGCCGATGTGGTAAATATCGCCAAGAACATGGGCCGCCATATACCTTATGTCTGGAGCGGCGAAGAGCTTGCTCTTTTAAACTATGAGGATATGACAAGAAAGTTCTTTGTAAGGGCGTCGGGTGATATCAAAGAAAGAGAAGCAGAGATTACTTCACTGTTCGGAGATGTGGCGTTTGTGGAGGCTTCGGGACTTAAGGGCGAGTTTGGATTCGTTACCGAAGAGATGACAGAAAAGAGCTTCGCGGATAAATACGAGAAGTTAGCTGACAAAATCACCAGAATCCGTCTGGGTTAATCATGTAAAAAAGCTTAGGCTTTAGTTATATATGTAGGAGGATAATATGCTTATCGTTAAGAAATTTGGAGGCAGCTCTGTTGCCGACAAAGAAAGAATTATGAATGTGGCAAGACGCTGCATCGAAGACTATAACAAAGGTCATGATGTTGTGGTTGTGCTTTCGGCAATGGGTAAGACAACAGACCGTCTTTTGGAGATGGCAGCGGACATAAACCCGGATGCCAAAAAGAGAGAACTGGATATGCTCCTTGCGACAGGAGAACAGACATCGGTAGCACTTATGGCAATGGCTATGGACTCTATGGGAGTATCGGCTATTTCACTTAATGCCTTCCAGGTTGCCATGCATACAACAAGTGAGTACAGCAATGCGAAATTTAAACGAATCGATACCGAGCGTATCCGTCACGAACTTGATTCGAGAAAAATCGTTATTGTAACAGGATTCCAGGGAATTAATAAATACGACGATCTGACCACCTTGGGAAGAGGAGGTTCGGATACAACGGCGGTAGCCCTTGCAGCTGCCCTTCATGCGGACGCGTGTGAGATATATACCGATGTAGAAGGTGTATATACAGCAGATCCGAGAGTCGTACCGAATGCCAAAAAGATGAAGGAAATCACCTATGACGAGATGCTTGAACTTGCTACTCTCGGAGCCAAGGTGCTTCACAATCGTTCGGTTGAAATGGCTAAAAAATACGGTGTACAGTTGGTTGTTCGTTCATCTCTTACCGAGGCTGAAGGAACAGTTGTTAAGGAGGTTGTAAAGATGGAACAGATGTTAATCAGTGGAGTGGCTGCTGATAAGAATACGGCAAGAATTGCGGTTATAGGTCTTAAGGATGAGCCGGGTATTGCGTTTAAGGTATTTAACCTTATGGCTGCTCATAATATCAGCGTGGATGTTATCCTTCAGTCAATAGGACGCGACGGCACAAAAGATATTTCGTTCACTGTTGCAAAGACAGATATGAAGGATGCTTTAAATGTGCTTGAAGAAAACAAAGACCGCATCACAGCCCAGCGTATTGAGGCTGATGACAAGGTTGCGAAGGTATCCGTAGTTGGAGCCGGCATGCAGACAAATACGGGAGTTGCATCGGGAATGTTTGAGGCTCTTTACAATGTAGGAGTAAACATCAGAATGATTTCAACAAGTGATATTCGTATTACCGTGCTTATAAATGAAGAGGATGTGGACAAGGCTACCCGCGCGGTACACGACAAGTTCATTCCGGACTAAAAGATGCGTATTTGTTATGCGGACATAAATGAGATTCTGCCACTGCGTTTTAAGCAGCTTAAAAATCTCCTTTTGTGGGAGGAGAGAAAAAGCAAATCAGAGAGACTGCGTTTTGAAGATGATAAAAAAAGATGTATCGGAGCAGGAAGTCTGCTCATGAAAATGCTTAGAGATGAGGAAGTTACTGATTTTGAAATCTCTGTAAACGAGTTTGGCAAGCCTTATTTAAAAAATCGTCCCAATCTGCATTTTAATATTTCCCACAGCGGAGATTATGTATTTTGTATAACGGATGATATGCCTGTGGGGATCGATGTGGAAAAACTTTCCTCTGCCAATATAGCTGTTGCAAAGCGATATTTTGCAAAAAGCGAATATGAGTGGATAATGGAAAAAGACCCGGAGAAGAGGTTTGTGCGCATCTGGACATTAAAAGAAAGTTACGCCAAATATAAAGGTCAGGGACTTGGTCTTTCGTTCGGGGGATTTGAGGCAATTCCTGATTTGGGCAAGGTCCCACCCGATGCGTTTTTTACGGAATATGAGCTGCCTGGATATCATATTTCGGCTTGTGCATCGAAAAAAATCACCGGGATAATAGAAAAAGTAAGTTTGTAAAAAAGTCGGACAAAGCATTGCTTTGCCGACTTTTTTGGCACATTGGTTGAGATTTTACGAAATTTATTGTATTATAATTTACATCAAGAGCTAATTATGGAATATTCGGGGAGACAGATGAAGTATCTTGTGATTTTAAATGCAGCTGTAGCTTTTGCGGGATTATGTGGATTTATTTACGGAGCCGTAAGGTATTTTAAACCTTTGGCGCCCCTTTATGCAATTATGACGGTGTTTGGCGTGGGATGCAGTATGCTCGGAAGAGTTTACCAGTTTATAAGACTTTTTACCGGCGGTGAGATAACAGGAGTTTTTCAGGTGGGGATACTTGGGGTTATAGGTGCGTTTTCCTTCCTTTTTTCTGTAAATTTCGGTCAGATAGATTCACTTGTGGATGACGGAACGGATGTATACAAAAAATATCGTGTTATGGGGCTTATAGGCCCTGTTTCGGTAGCGGCGCTTTATTTGCCGGTTCTGCTTTCCGATGCATCTTTAGCGGTCAGAATCAGTTATGCTGTAGCTACTGTATTTATTGCACTGGCGGCATATTATAATGTAAAGCACCTTCTTATAGAAGATGTGGAGTTTGGTGTTGTGATGTGCCTCAGGCCGTTTAATGCGATTGTATTTCTGTACGGAATACTTTGTATGACGGAGATGATAGCATTTGCGCGCGGTATGGATGCTTTACTTATCGTATCGGATATTATGATTGCGGGGATACTTATTCTGATTATTCCGGTGATGGAGCAGGGGGTAAAAAAATGGATGAGCTGATGAGTATTATATATATGTGCTTTATCATCCCCATGTTCCCCTTCCTTCTGATACTCAGAGATAAAAGGTCGCAAGTACTTGTGGGCTGCCTTATGGCAGGCATATCGATATGCTTTGGTGCTGCCTATATCAACAGGTCATTGCTTATATTATGTGGCGGAGATGCTTTATATGTGACTACCAATATCACTCCGATATCGGAGGAGGTACTAAAAGCAGTCCCGGTTCTTTTTCTGGCATATTTTATATCAGATGAAAGAGACTTTCTTTTGTCTGCGGCATTTGCGGTGGGAGTCGGCTTTGCAATACTTGAGAACACCGTTATACTTACCTCAAATATTGAGACGGTTACCGTGCTTTGGGCGTTTTTGAGAGGTATAGGAGCCGCGTTTATGCACGGTACGGCAACTGCCTTTGTGGGATACGGGATGAGTTATGTAAAAAAGAAGAAAAAACTCTTTTACTGCGGCACATTTTCGCTCCTTATAGCGGCGATCATTTATCACGCATTGTTTAATCTGATCGTACAGTCAGGGTTTGGAATGGTAGCTTTTTTCATACCTACCGTTTTATTCTTATATATGTTTTATGAAGTTTATAAAAGCAATCTTTTAAAGGAGGAATTGTTATGAAAAAGAAATTGGTTGCATTTATGATCATGGGAGCTGTCATGCTTTCGCTTACCGCGTGTGACAGCGGCAATCAGACGGGCACGGTGCTTCCGGCATCAGAGTCTGCAGATGCGGAGAACGCAGAAGAGGGAACGCTCGAATTTACCGTAGGAGATGACGGAAGCGTTATACTTAATGCCGAAAACGCAGCGATCGGAATGAGTGCCGAGGGCGAGATAACCATTGAAGAAGGATATTCTGCAATAGATATTTACGAAGACCTTGATTATGAAAGCGAGCCGTGCATAGAATTCTCATGCTATCCCAAGGGAACAAGCCCTGCAAGCTCATACTATTCATACGGCAGCGGATCTATCCATCTTGAAATGGATCCGGGGGAATATGTCATAACGGCTACGGTTATTGAGGGAACAGCTACGGGTACGCTAACCTTTACCGAGGGAGACGGCTCTGATTTTGGAACAGATTACGAACAAACACGTGCTGACAGCCTTGAGGAATTTGCGGCTGTTTATTCGGGAGATGAATATGAGGTGTCTTACCGTGTGGCAAGCTTTTCAAGGGATTTTTCCGAAGATGAAAGAGACCTTACCGCGGCAGTTGTATTTTTGGGAGATAAGTACGAGACGGACGAAAAGACAGCAGTCTTTGCAAAAGCAGTGGTGTACGTGCTTAAAGCGGACGGAGATGCTCTTACAGTAAGTACTGTTACTCCGGAATTTGTATTATATGAGGCAGAATACGAAGACGGAGAGGAAACAGGAAGCGGCATATCAAGCATAGAAGAAGAGTGGATCGACGAAGGATACTGCTCACTTGAAGATTTGTGCGCTGAATATCCGCAGGCGCTCGAAGGACTTGAAAATATACAGGTAAAGTCCGAAACTGCAAATGATACGCTCATTAGTCTTCTTAACGAATACAATTCGATTTACGGATATTCGTTTAAAACTGTAAATATTTCGGGCACAGATTACGCACTTTAAGTGCTTGCGGAGGAGACCTGTATTTATGAGAAAAATTGCGACGCTTGTTTTAGTTATTACATTATTGGCAGCAGTCTTTGCGGGCTGCGGCAATAAGACTTCCGAAGAGAACGATACATCGGCATTTCAGACTCCGGAGGATTTTGAATGGGAAGGCAGCTATATTGACGAAGAAGGCGGTATGGCCGTGCTTACCATTTCAAAAAGCGGAAAAAAATACGAATGCATAATAGATGTGCCGGATAAGGATGTGACTCATATTGACAGTTACACATTTACGGCTGTAGAGGATGATGCCGGGCTTATCTATGAAGACTGCATTTGCACATCTTTCGATATCCCGGATTATGAAGACGAGGAAGACGTGCTTGTAAGTGACGAGGTATACACAAACGGCACGGGAAGTCTTTACTATGTTGACGGATATGTATATTGGCTCGATGATGAAAATAATGCCGGCGAGAACTTTGTGTTTGTAAAACAGGACGATGATATGGAAAGCGGAGATGCCGGAAAGTAATGTTTGGTAAAAAGTATCAAAAACGCATAGAAGAACTCGAAAAGAAGCTTAAAGAAAAAGATGAGATAATAGAAAACCAGAACTTAAGGCTTATGTCGCAGCAGATAAGACCTCATTTTGTTTTTAATTCGCTTCTGGCAATAAAGCAGCTTTGCACGGAAGACCCTAAGAAGGCGGCGGAATCGGTTCAGCATTTTGCATCATATCTGAGGGCTAATCTGGATGCGATGTCCATACAGGGAACGGTGCCGTTTAAAAAAGAGCTCGATAACATAAAAGAGTATGTGGCTTTGGAACAGGCTGACCCGGCAAGCAGATTCCGGATAGAATACGACATAAAATTTTCCGATTTTATGCTACCTCTCCTTAGTGTGCAGCCCATAGTGGAAAATGCCATAAGGCACGGGATACCGTCAAAAAACTCTAACGGATTTATTTCGGTCAGCACAAGTTTGGAGGATAATAACGCGGTAATAGTGGTAGCCGATAACGGAAACGGCTATGTGAGTGAGACGCGTCAGCAGGGTGAGCACAGAAGCATAGGCGTACAAAATGTCAGAGAAAGACTTAAGATCATTTGCGGCGGCAGTCTTTCCATAGCAAATACAGGCCATGGCACAATAGTAAGGATAACAGTGCCCTTGGAAGATAAAGTTTCAGGCGGAGCGGATGAGGATGAAGATTTCGGGGATGAATTATAAAAAATGCTTTTATTCGGTGATCCTTATTGCCGCGGCTTTTATTTTTGCGAGCTGCGGCAATAAAGAGAGCCTTTCGGGAAATACCGCTTCGGGTGAGGCTGATACATTTACGGGCAGCTGGGAAGCGTATGATGATGAGAATATTTTAACCCTTGATATATGGACCGGCGAAGATGGAACATATTATGGCCAGATCAGCTGTGACGGAGAAGAAAACAGCGCTTTTTTTTGGGAATTTTCCGCAGAATATAAAAACGGCGCCCTTATATACAGCGACTGCCAAAAAACCGAGGTTACATATGATGACGATGGATACAGCGGAGAAGAAGAGGTTTATTTTGGAGGAAGCGGTAAAATAACCTTATCTTCAGGTAAACTTATATGGAAAGACAAGGAAGAAGGGCTCAAATACACATTTGAGTATACGGGCTCATACTGATTTTTTGAAAGGGAATAAAGGAGTTATGAAAACACTTACGGTGGATGACAGACAGCTTGCCGTAAACAACCTTATATCTGCAATGAAGGAGATCGATCCGGGGGGCACTCATACGGGGCTCATATCATCACATGAGGCTGTTTCGTATGCCAAAAACAATATGATCGATGTGGCCTTTCTTGATATTGAGATGCCGGATATGAACGGACTTGTGCTTGCAAAGGAGCTTAAAACCCTGCAGCCGAATATGAATATTATATTTGTGACCGGACATATGGAATACGCCTATGACGCTCATAAGCTTTATGCGAGCGGCTATCTTATGAAACCGGCCGCAAAAAATGATATTATGGATGCGCTCGAAAATTTAAGGCATCCTGTTACTCGAACCGGCAAAAGGGTAAAGGTGCAGTGCTTTGGCAGTTTCGAGGTATTTGTAGACCATGAGCCTTTGGTTTTCTCGCGTTCAAGAAGTAAGGAAGTCTTTGCCTACCTTATAGACAGCCATGGGGCGTTTATAAGCAGTGGAGAGCTTATAGGCGTGCTCTGGGAGGATGCAGGCAATATCGAGTCCAGAAAGAGTCAGATGAGATCTTTTATGGCGGACGTGCGCAATACGTTTAATAATGTAGGAGTAAACGATATTATCCTCAAGGAAAGAAATTCCATAGCGGTGAGGGTAGATGCCGTGGACTGTGACTATTACAGATTTCTTGAAGGGGATGCCAGGAGCGTAAATATGTTTATGGGAGAATATATGAAACAGTACAGCTGGGCGGAAATGAGGCTCGGCGAGCTTACGATGTTATAGGTTTGCATTAAGATAAAAAAGAGTTTCAAGGGCGAAACTCTTTTTTTTGTTGCGGATTTGTTGCGGAAACTTTGATAGAATCTGCCATGTGGAGAGGTCTATCTTAAAAGAGGAGTATTGAAGTATGAAAAACACACAACTCTACCCGTTTGAAAGAAATCGTTACTATCCGAAAAAGCGGCTTTCAAGCGCGGATTATAATGCCGAGCAGGAATATTTTAACAATAAGAGGCGTTTTCTTAACGGCCTTATGTACGGTTCGGGAGTAGTATGCGGTCTGGGGGTTTTCAGCCTTGATGATCTGTCGCTTCTTGTTGAAAGCGGTGTAGCCATAGATGGCATGGGGAGAGAGATAGTTGTCGAAAGTTCGGATGTCAAAAAACTCTCTGCTCTTGAGGGATTTGATGCGCTCAAATCCGACGAAGCCTCACTGTGTCTCCGTTACAGGGAAGAGCCGGTACATAAAGTTTATGCTATTGATACCTCCAATTCGGAAAATGAATATCAGTACAACAGAGTAAGAGAAGGCTATGAGCTTTTCCTGACAGATACGGCAGATATTCCGCCCGTATTCGATATGGAAACCGAGTTTTTGACCAGAGGTGTCCTTCTTACGACGGAAAACTATAATGTTGTATATCAGATGCCTGCAACGGTAAGCTGCGGACATCTTGTTAAAGCGAATATTTCCATAGAAAAACTTACTACAGAAGATGTCAGCCTTTCGTATGAGGGCGTGCTTCAGCTCCCGGCTTTTGTGACCGAAGACGGCATAAATGAGCTAAATATCAATCTGGAAGATATTTCCCTTGGTGAAGGAGAAAGTTTAAGCATTGATTACTGGATGCAGGCACTTAAAAGCTCTGCCTGTGAGAGTAATATCATCTTAAAAACAGGTTCGGCCGCAGGAGAGGAAAACGGAAAGAGCGTTCCGGTGCCGGCGAACTTTACTATAAAAGTGATCCTTTCCGAAAGTACTCCGAGAGAGATAGTAAACCGTGAGATCGGCAAGCTCAATCTTGAGATGCTGGGTATGACGAAAGGTCAGGACTATATCAGGCTTGCGGACCTTAAGCTTGTGCGTACTGACAGCGCATATATTATAGAATCGGTAACAGAGACGGGTATAAAGAATTATGTGACAACTCCTGCCGAGGAAATGAAGAGAGGAGACTATCTCGAATATTTCGTTAGAGAAGCGAGCCTTGAGCAAGGCTCAAAGTCTAGAGCCTTAGCCTATACCGAAAAAGAATATACGACAAATAAAGATAGCTCGAGCCTTGAGATAGCAACGGGTATCGTCGAGATACCGCTTGGCGAAAATGCGAGAAAGGGCGATATCTTCTATTCCGGAGAGATAGTACACGGACTTGGCAAGGCCAATGTCTATGTTGATGTGGGATATGAATATTTGCGTGAAGACGAAGCTTTAGGAGTAAACGCAAAGAGCACGATTTACGGCAATCCCGATATATTTGCCAAAGATCAGAGAACTGTGGTTGACGCCGAAACGGCGGTAAGAGTGCTCAACGATAAGGGCAGCTTTATCGTCGGAGCCCGCCTTCTTAAGAATATAGATTATCTTGTGCTTACCTACAGATGGGTGGCAATTAAGTTCCCGAGCGGAAATGACCTCGGGCTTACGGCGGACTTTGAGGGCAAGAGCATAGCTCCGGAGACTCCGACCGTGCGCATGGGTACAAAAGAGAGTCATTACTTTGGCGTCAGATTTAACAATATGGATAAATGCTCCGTAACATATGAGATGACGGAAGCAGGTACGGGCGATATTTCTTCGGACGGTATTTATACCGCGCCGTCAAAACCGGGTGTATACGAGATCAGAATTTATTGTACGGATATGCCTGTTATCTGCACTTATGCATATGCCATAGTTGAGAAAAAGGGATATGAAGAGCTGGAGCTTGCAGAGGGAGAAAAACCTGCGGCAAATCCGCTTTCGAGGATGATTAAATGATGAAACTTAGGACTCTGCAGACGGTTAAGAAAAACGCTGTATGCGAAATAAGAGTCTGCGAGGATGACAGTAAAAAGGTTAAGAGCAGGTATACGGTACTTGCTGTTGATGATCATGATACGGTCAGGAAGGTTATAGCCATTTATGACAAAGCCGAAAATGTTGAAGAGGCTACATATTTGGATATGTATTCTGACGACGGAAGGTTTTATATTGTTTATCCTTATATAAAGGAGAGACCACTCTTTGATTTTTATGTGGGGAGCGTCCTTGATATAAGAGAATGCGAAGAGATATGTATTAATCTCATCATAGCCTGCATGACATCGAACCTGCCGTGGCCTCTTTTATATCTTGTGCTGACTCAGGGCGAGATAAATCTGGCAAGGGATAATACCGTGACCTTGGGTTATCGGCTTGATCTTGCCGGTCTTGATGAAACAAAAACCGAAGCTGACTGCGTGACGGAGTGCGCAAAGATACTTATTAAGCTCTTAGAGCCGAAATCACTGCGCCGCGCAAACAGTTATATTCTTCTTACCAAAAAGACTGAAAAAGGCATCTATCTTTATTTTACCGATTTATACAAAGACCTTAAGGCGGCCATGGCACCGGTAAGAAAAAAGGGTATACTGCTCAGGTTTAAGCTCTGGTTTGAGAGAAATAAGGATACTATTTTCAAAGTGCTCCTTAGGGTAAGTATCGTGCTTGCCGTATTTGTGATACTTACCTTTGTTACAAATCTTATATTCGGGGATGTGCCGTGGCTTCGGCTTTTTACCAGAAATTTTGAAAAAATAGGACTTGAATCACTTCTGCAATAATGTCCGGGCGATCGGAGGATACATATGAGAAAAAGCATTAAAAAAATTGTCATTATAGCTGCCGTTTGGCTGGTTATATCCGTGATTGCGGCAGGGGTTTTCTGGTTTCTTTGCACGGATATAGAGCCGTATTCGGCCGGAAACGATATTGCAGAGACAACGGACTTTGTTTATGTTACGGATAACACAAATGCAGGAGCAGGCATCTGGCAGCTCGATACAGGCGGAAAAACGATCAGGTTGCTTACAAAAAATGACACTGATTACCTAAAGGACTACAGAGCTCTTTTGATTGACGATCTGGAAGATGACATTTTTGTTATTTTTGAAAAGGAAACCGTAAGTGAAGTAAAAACGACAACGACATATTTTGTTGCCGAATTCAACGAGCAGATGAGCCCGATATTTGTAACGGCGCCTTTTTCTCTTCCACTTGAGCTTGATGTAACGGGATTTTCGGTAAGTGAAGAGGGAATGTATATTACCGGCATCTCCGAAAACAGAGCAAACGCATATGTGTATTATTGCGACGGTGAGCAGCTTGTAAGCGTATCGGATCTAAAGCTTTCCGATGAGAACAGGAAAAAATGGGAAAGCGGGCAGACTCTTATCGCAGAATACAGTATGGAGGGGACTGCCGAGGGCAGATATATGGCGCAGGCAGCTTTTGAGGACGGCCTTCTTAGCATCAGATATGATGATTCGTCGCCGGATTCTTTTACACCGGCAGATCGTCTTACGGAACTTTTTGATCAGAGAGAGGTTTCTGTATCATTAAGAGCCAAGCTTTCCGGCATCAATTTCAGCATATTTGCAATAATATTTTTCGCCGGTACATTTTTAACTGTGCTTGTAAGCATTATTTTCAAAGCCAGACTTCGCATAGTTTATGTTTTTGCGGTGTATGAGGCGCTGCTTCTGGCGGCTTTGTTTACCGTATTTTTCATTCATACATATTCAAACCGTTCGGCGATAGAGGAGGCTTATGTCGGATTTGCCGGAGAAAGTATTTCGAACGCATTTGACGGTTACTCATTTGAAAACTTAGATACTGGGATATATGACACCGATGCCTACACCTATGTGGCAGCGAGATTTATGCGCATGGCTGCTTCTTCGGGCAGCTCTTCAGACGCAACAGAGAATGTTATTATCGCATCCGAGGACGGACAGTGTGTAATAAGCTCTGATGGCAGAAACTTAGAGAGCGTAGGGTATAAATACGGCGCCGATGTGCTTTCGGTGGTAACGGACGCAGCCTCATCCGGCACAAAGAGCAGCATTAAAAAGACATGGGGCGGCGAAAAGCTGATATTTATTGCAGAGCCTTTAAACAGCATAGGCTATAGCGGCTATGCGGGTCTTATTGTGGCAAGCTATGAAGACATCAATGAAGAGCTTATTTCGGATCACTCAAAGATGATAATATTTTTGCTTATAGCCTTTATATGCGGAAGTATCTTGGGAGGTGTTTATTTCTTCCTTGAATCAAGGGATATAAAACTTTTGCAGACAGCGCTTTTTAAGATAGCAAACGGGGAGAGTGATATTGCAAAACCAAAGACCATAGGGCGTGATATGAATTATATGTGGAACTCGATCTTTGAGATTCACAAAAATGTACTTGAAACAAACAGGGTAAAGCTTTTGACTTATGAGGCATACTACCGTTTTGCACCTAAGAGCGTGGAGAGGATATTGGGGTTAGGTTCGATCACCGAGGTAGAGTCGGGAGATACCGTAAGACTTTCCGGCACCATAGGTCTTATTTCCACCTCCGGCGTAAAGCGTCAAAAGAGTGGTGAGCTTAACCGTATCTCGGAAGCATTTGAGCTGATGGAAGAGCTCAGAAAGCTTTATGACGGCATCTTTGTATCTCAGGATACCCTGCTTACCTCGGTAAAACTTCTGTTTCTTTCCGGCAATAAAGATGCGACCTCTTTCGGAACGGATTATATCATAAAGCTAAGAGAAGAACTGAAAGAAAAAAATACTGCCGTGATATTGCATCATACGGATTTTGTTTACGGCGTTTCCGGGACTAAAACCCAGGCAGGTATATATCTCTCGTCTCCGGAGAGCGATATACTACTTGGATATGCGGGGTGGTTTAAGGAGCTCGGACTTCCTCTTGTTGTTACGGGTGATGTAAAAGAATATGAGGATCCTGTCTGCGATATGAGATATATTGGATTTGTTATGGCAGGTGAAGGTTCAAAGATCGCCCTTTATGAGGTACTTGACGCTGAGACGGCAGCAGAGCATGCCGCAAAGGTCAGAAACGGAGATAAATTCAAAGAAGCTGTTGAGCTCTTTTATAACAGAGATTTTTATTTTGCCAGAAATATTTTTTCGGAGATATTGAGAGAAACCCAGAGCGACGGCATTACCAGATGGTATCTGTTTGAATGCGAGAAGTATTTAAACGATGCTCCGCCGGAGAGCTTTACGGGAGCCTTAAATATGGAGAACAATAGATGAATATATTCCAGATACTTATTCAGGCATTAAAGACCAGGATCCTGCCGATAGTTACCAGGGTCAGGCTGTTCTTTTCGGCAAATTACATAAGAGCGAGGGTAATAGAAGGTATTAGGACCTTCTTTGCGAAGACATTTTCCATAAGGCCCAGGGATAAGGATGACTATTATCCTATGGGCAGATGGTTGGTTTCCAAAAAGCTTGCCTTTGCCGTGGTCATTATCATAGGCGTCTTATCGCTTGTGTATGTGATCTACAGTTGGAGCGCGCTTTTCCCAAGCAGAGCCAATGACGGCATAAAGACCTACAGTTATAATAATGTCCTTCTTAAATTTGCGAAGGGCACGGTAAGGATCAAGGGTAAATCCGGTTATCTTGCCTATGAAGGTGAGGTTGAAAAGGGGTACTGTAACGGAAACGGCACGCTTATGAATCCTATAGGCCATGTTGTATATCAGGGGAATTTTACAAACTCGATGTATGAAGGAGAGGGCACACAGTATTATACTGACGGCACCCTTTTTTACAGCGGGGATTTCCACGAGAATCTGCACAGCGGCATTGGCAGACTGTATCGCACGAACGGCTCGCTTGAATATGAGGGAAGCTTCTCTCTTGATATGAAAGAGGGAGAGGGCACCTTATATGATATGGGACACAATATGGTCTTTACCGGAGAGTTTACGATCGATGAGATAAAGTATTCGGATTTCATCGGTAAAAGCGCATCAGAGATGGCTGAGGCCTACGGCGGGGAGAGGACGCTTTACGAGTCTGACACGGAAAGAGTAAGATATATGCCGGATATTGATGCTATGACGGTGGAGTTTTTAGATGAGGAGTCTATTGATACGGAGGCTTTTGCGGAAAGCGTTTTTGTGCTCAAGGATTATTTTAACTCGGCGGATGGCGACCTTAAGTCATTTTCGGAGATAACATCACTTCTCGGGCAGCCGACCTATGTCGGTGTATCTTACGCAACTCTTCCGGAGCTTTTAGCGGTAAACACATTAAACGACTCTTCCGGCGGACTTATTATAAACGGCGAGGCCGATATAGAAATGCAGTCCGTATATAATGAATATATAGAGGTGTCGGATTATGATGAGGAGTATGAAGTATATTTGCACACCTATCAGAAGGACGGACTTATTTACACCTTCGTGACGGATCAGGGGATGGACAGCTTTTATTTTTATTATATTATTGCGGCTGATCTTAGCGATGTTGAGTAGACGCCGCCGGCCTGAGGCATTGCGCTTTTGTTGCGCGGTTTATGGTAAAAGTTGAATATGAAAAGAAATGTTATTATGTTAAAAAAGAGAGTATTCTCATCCATAATTTCGGTTATTGTTACTGCGGCAGTATTTCTTTGCGCTTTTTTTGGCGCGCTGCCGCATTTTAAAACTGATGTCTGCGCCGCAAGCGTTTTAAAGCTTTCTTCAGCCAAGTCCATAGCTGTCGCAAGATCGGACAAAATAGAGTCTCTTGAAATACAGATACAGGCAAAGGAGGCGGCAAGACAGTCCGCTATCCGTTCTCTTTCCGAGAAACAGAGGAGTATGTCCACCTTCAGATGGTCTCCTTTGCTTAATTTTTCTTTCCCGTCAACCCCTACCGAGCAGGAAGCTTTTGAGTTTGCTTACAAGCCGACCCAGCTGCAGTATGCCATAGATACCCTTAAGCATAAGATGACCGATACCAGACTTGATGAGTATGAGACTGTCAGCAATCTCTATATAGATATCATCTCATCAACAGCGGAGATCACCTTTATAAAAAACAGGATAAGCAGCCTTGAGACGGCTTTGCATAAAAATAAAGCAAGGGTAGTGGAAGGCACGGCGTCACAGAGTGATGTGGAAAAGCAGGAAAAAAGTATTGAATCTTTGGAGAAAGAACTTACCTCCGAGGAAAAGACCCTTGTCAAAGCAGAAAAGAAACTCGGAGATAAGCTCGGATTTTCCATAACAAGCGGATATAAATTCGAAGAGGCCTTTGTTGCCACAAAAATGGACAGAGATACCCTTGAGTATCTGAAAACCTATACCATAGAAAACGATCAGACCGTATATGAGGCCAAGCAGGATATGGATCTTGCGCGGCTTGCTCTTGTGACTAATTACAGCCTCATGAAAAATCAGTACGGCGGAAATATAGGTATGATAAGCGGCTATATCCAGCAGGCTCTTGACGGTTCGACGATCAGCAAAAAAGCCTTCAAAAAAGCTTATGATTCCTTTCTTAAGGCTATAGATCAGCCCTGGCAGGGGTCGTACCGTATATTGTTTTTTTCATTCCCGAAGGAATGGTTTAAGGGAGATACGGACGGCATACGCTATATAGAAGATGATCCGTATGTACTTTATTCCGCAGCTCTTGATTATGAGGCTGCCGTAAAAGAATATAACAATACCTGTAATGATATAAGCTCTGCGATAGAAGACGGATATGATGCGATGATAGATGCCAGAAATGCATATCTTACCGCCCAGAATGACTATAAAAGCTCAGCGGCTCATCTAATCTACTCCGAAGCGCAAAATGCCTTGGGACTTCTTTCTGCCGAAGAATACGATAACGAAAAAGAGGAGTTTGAAGATGTAAGGTCGTCTCTTAAGGATGCGCTTTCCACATATTCAAGCACGCTCTACAGCTTCGACCGTACCACCTGCGGAGCGGCAAGCGCTTATTTTAGCGAAGAATCACTTTCCACTCAGACGGGTGTGACCGGACTTGCCGGTTCGGAAAGCGGAAACGGCTTAGACAGCGATCTTGCACAGCTAAATTCGGTCGTTAAAAAGGGAGCTACCTACAGTATTCGTTCAATAGTTGACAGCGAAGAATTTATGCTTTATGTGGATATTCCGGATGATTTTGAATATACGGTTACGGATTTTGAGCTTTGGTGTGACGGACACAGGATAGGGCAGCGCACGGCGGTAGGTGACAGCCTGAGGCACCTGAGACTATCGATAGATGATGTAAGTGAATGCTTTATAAGACTATACAACAGCTCGGAATTTATAGACGACTGCGCTATTGACCCGACTGTCTCTTACGGACCTCTTATCATTTCTTCGGAATATCTGGATGATAAAACGGAAAATTATACGGTAATAGGCTCATACAGCGTAACGGATGATGAAAATACCGATATGATAAACATAAGGTTTAACTTTGACCAGACGGCTGTAAGAAAGGCATATCAGCTCGGAGAGGAAGTCGCTTATTACAATATGGCAGCCGAGCAGAATCTGTATCTTTTCTCAAATGATCTTACCGAGGCGGACAAGGCATTTACCTATCTTGGCTTTATAAAGGGAGACATAGGCAAGCTCACCCTAAGGCTCTTTGACAGTGAGGGTAATTATATAGGCGGAGCCAAATTTAACACGGATACATATTCGCTATATGTGGATGAGGAAATAACTCTTGCGGATATGCAGAAGATGGCTGCAAAACAGATACTTACCGAAATGAAAGAGGAAGAACTCTCGAACGAGCTTGACAGACTGCAGGATCTTTTAAATGCCGCAGAGAGCGTAAACGGCTCACAGGCGGATTCGGCCACGATAGCATATTATAAAGAGAGGATAGCAAAGCTTAAAGAAAAGCTCGATACGGTATCTGACAGTCTTACTGATGAGGAGATAGCAGAGGCGCTTGTTTTATATGCTTCTAAGATAGATGAAATAGTAGCGGCAATGGGAAGCGAAGAGAGCGCAGGTATATCTTCATACGGAGACCTTACCGAAGAAGAGGTAGAGGCAAGGAATAATATATTAAAAGATCATGCTGAGGATTTTGTTAAAAAGCTTAAGGCTGACAGTATGAGACAAAGCATAGAGTCATCCATAAAAGAAAACAAGCAGGAGCTTTACCTGCTCTACAGACAGATGGAAAAGGCAGACAGAGAAGGCGATGAGAGTCTATATGAAACACTGAAAAAAGAATACGACTCTTTGCTTTTGGATACCGAAGTTTTGGAAAACAAACTTTCGGGTATATATGATGACGGATTTGACGCAAGTGAAGAAGAGATAGAAGCCGCTCTTATGGAGTACGGAGACGAAATATATGCCGCAAGCGCTGACCAGCTCTCGGATGCCATGATATACGGCAGCGCGGTAGGGCAGTGGGCAAAGGCATATCTTGAGACTGAAGGCCTCGAGCAGAGCAATGAAAACATAAGGCTGGTCGTGTCTGCGGCAGCAAATTACAAGATATACGAGGCTGCTGTGGACAGAGAAAGTATCCTAAACTCAGAGATAGAAAAAACAAAAGCCACGATAAGCAAGCTAAGGTCTCAGGGAAGTACGGCAGATCTTTCCTGCGCCGAACAGCTTGAAAATATACTTGCATCATATGAAAAAGAGATAGTGGAAGTAAAGCAGAGGATCATAGATTACGATCCGGGAAAAGCAGTTAAAGAAAAGTACGCAACTTAAACGCGTATGGAGGAAGAGCCTATGCCGATAATGGAAAGCGAAGAGAAAAAGCAGGAAGCTCAGGATGAGAAAAAAGCGCCTGAAGAGCTGGCAAGCGACATAGAAAAAGAACTAAAAGAAAATCAGCAGTCCGTGTCCGAAAAAAAAGATGCGGAGGCAAAAGATACGAAAAAAAAATCCGATCCCATACCGGCTATGGATATTTATTTTGGTCGTCGCAGATCCACCAGATATGATGAAAAAAGAGCTTCGCTGAGAAAAGCGCGTGAGGATTGGGAAAATGACATAAAAGAAATGAGAAACATAGCAAATCCGGATGTCAAAGTTACCGATTTTTCAAAAAAAGATGAAGAAAAAAATGAGGAAGCCACAGGAGAGGCCGCTGCAGAAGAAGTAGCAGAGGGAAAAGATGCGTCAGCGGGTGAAAAAGAGTCTGCGCAGGAAAAGGTAAATGAGGTACTTGCCGATGTCGAAAATGAATCCGAAAAAGAGATAGATGATCTCGAAAAGGCAGACAGCAGTCAGCAGGCCGCAAACTCTCTTTCATTTAAGCCGGTTTCAAAGAAAAGAACATCCTTTGTGACAAAGCTTAAAAACAGACTGATCTTCGGACTTAAGGGTATATTAGGCGCGGTTGCTGCTGTGCCGGTACTTGCGGTTACAGGCATAAGCCGCATTATTCATAAAATAACAGAGAAAAAAAGACTGCGCGGAGCCATGAGAAACAGATCGGAGTCAAGACCTGAAATAGTGGGAAGAGACACAAGCTTTCTGTCTTCAAATCCGGCTCCGACAGATAGCGAAGGCAAAGAAGAGGTTTACGATAGAACTGAAAATGTTCCGCTTGTGTGGGAGAGACTTTCGGCGGCGGATGCTGATGAGGCTCCAAGGATGAGCATACTTGTTGATCAGGCTAAAGCAGGAAGCTCAGTAGCTACCCATAACCATGAAATGGGACACAGTATGATCGATCTTTCTTATTCAAGACATAATAACATCACCGGAAGAAAGGAAAGGTACGGCCTAAGATACGGGTTTTATCCGGGCGGCGGCAATTTAGGGCAAAACGCACAGGTTGCGCTTGGCGCAGGAGCAATTATGACCGGACAGCTCATAGATGACTGGGGGCATTCATACTCTATCGGAAGGGAGTACAATGTTACGGCTGAACAGGTGAATAAGGTCCTCAGGGCTTCCGAAAGATATGCCGAAGGAGGGTACGGATTTTTTAAGAGAAACTGTACAACCTTTGTCGTGGATATGGCTAAGGAAGCGGGGCTTTCGGTGGCAGAAAAGGATTTAAAAGAAGAAGAGATGGATTTTGATGCGGATTATAATGCAAGCATAAATCTCTCTAACGCGTTCGCTTTGGGAGGCAGATATATTGCGGCTATGGGACTTGAAGAAAAGCTCAAAAAGAATGACCTTACATATGCTAATTTCGGACAAAAAATGGCCACTTTAGAGGACAGGGACAGATATTTTAAAACAGCTCCCATTTTTTCCGGAATTAAAAAAGGTTATTCTCCGGGTATGGCAGGAGAACAGCTCAGAAATTCAGCCGAGGGAGGAACTTTAACTTCGAAATCCCTGAAAAATGAGGGGGACTTAAACAGATTAAAGCTGGTATCGGAGGCGGATAAGTTCCAAAGTAATCTGTATAATAAACTTTTTGTAGGCGATGGTCCTTTTGCAGATCCCCAAAAGCAGACTGATGCTGATAAAGTTTTTATGGATGAACTGGAGCTATCAGCATGCTGGGGTGATTTCAAAACCCTGGCACGCAACCCCAAAGGGCTGACTTCATCATTTATAAAGAGTATGCACAAAGAGTTCAGAGACTGGACGAAAATGATAAATGATTATTATACTACAAGATTGGGACAGTCACAAGAGTATAATGAGGATATAATGAATATACTAAGCTGCGTGGAACTTGCCCTTACAGAAGTAGACGTAGAATATCAAAAGGTTGCAACGTCAGAGGCCAAGGGTGATCTGGCAAGGGCGTATATGGATTTTGATAATAATAATTACTCGGTTTCTGCTGTCATGCCGGACGGAAAGGGTGAGTATATCGGTTATAACGCACTTGATATATCTCCGTCGCTCTACGAAGCGTATCTGCAGATATACGGAGATGCCGTAACTGCCATGAAACAGATCAATGAATACAATTTGTATAAGGATATGGTAGAAAGCTCGGAAGGAGAAGAGAAGGAGAAAAACGAAAAAAAGTTTGCGCCATATGAGAGAGTGCATAGCCTTGCAAAGGATTTTGAAAAATCCCACAGATACAGACTAGGCAAGAAAAACTTTAATGAGAATGATATGAAATATGCCATGGTCGATTTGCCAAGACTTGAAACTTCTGTCGCTGAGGGAGTAGAGGTTGAAGGCGATTTAGGCAGAGAGGTAAGCTACGCATCGGGGATTTATCAGGCCAAAATATTTGAGCCCGTATTTGAAGGTTTTATGGAGGAAAACTTTAAGACCGTAAAAGACAGCGATGAGCTTTCCGGAAAGGTATCGGACAGACTTGTTGAGCTCTCGGGCAGAGAAGGCAGGAGCGAAAAACTCTTAAGCATTATCAAATATTACATAAATAATGTTGATACCTCGGATAATGCCGAGACGGTGACTTCATCGTTTATGAAGATGTTTTCGGGTTCGTATCTGAAAAATACTTTGGGATATGTAAAGGATACAGAGGTCCTAAGGGAGGTATCGCAAAAGCTTGAGGAGTCTTCAAGTCTCAAAGAGATGATAAAGGCACTTGTGGAAGAGGCCCTTGCGGCCAAGAAAATGAAAAAGAGCGTGGCATAAAAACAGTGGATAAAGAAGTGGTATTTGAACTGATAACCGCCGGCAGCATCTCTGAATGGGAAAGCTATATTCTGCCTGTGGTATATGATGAGCTGACCGGATATATCAAACCCGGCAAAGAGCTTTTAAAAGGATATTTTTGCATAGGCGCAGTATATGAAAACGAAAAAGCCGGAGCAGCAGTCGTTAGGATAGAAGAAGACGGAGATCTGAATGTCAGCAGCATTTATGTATCCCCGCGATTTAGACGGCGCGGCATAGGTAAAGGTCTGATAAACAAAACTCTTAGGGTGGCTCGGGAAGGCTTTGCTTATGAAGCGTTTGAGTACGGGACGGATATTTTTCTAAAGACTGTGTACTGCCTTAGCGAGGATATGAGAGAAGTATTCGAAGACTTTCTTAAAGCGGCGGGATTCACCGAGTTTTATATTTTTGAGGGCGCAATAGTTTCGGGAGAAAGTAAAACAGATGCTCTTATACGCCCAAAGATAAGAGGAGCATCGGCGGAGATACATTTCTTTTTTGACCATGACCTTTAGGAATACAGTAGCTGGAGAGTGAGTATGAATAAATTAAAAAGACTTACAACATTATTACTTGTGATGGCGCTTCTTATTACGGGAGTAGTGCCTTTTCCGCGGGGGATGTTTGTGAAAAATGTCTATGCGGGCACGCTCATAGAAGACGTTTTGACGGTCTTTGTGCAGATGAATATCGGCAGCACTTCGCGTTATAACGAGATAACAACAGATGCCATAGAAGAAGCGGTAAGTGCCAACCACAGTAACGGAGACGACTGGCTTGATGTAGTAATGCCAGGTGTTTTAAATACTCTCTGCGAAAACTTTGCGGATGATGTGGGCGGTAAGACGGTAAATACCTGGACGAGCGCCTCTTCTCTATCGGAGAACTCTCCTTATTCTCCGGGTGTGGATTATAGCGGAAACACCATGAACACAGGCTACACATTAAAGCAACTTATTATAGACTATGTAAGAGCGACAAATACCGGGGCGGCGCTTCTTACTGATGATGAGATCATTTCCGCCTTTAACCAGGTATCCGGAGGAGATGGTCCTTTTATAGACATGGATACATATAATGAGACTCTCGAAGGCATTATAGCAACAAAGGGCGTAGGCTCTGTGGCGGATCAGCCCGCTTATGATGCCGTTGACCGTTCGAGATATACGACCTACGGGAGCTACATAAGGAGCAGGAGCACTCCGGTGCCGGGAGGATACCTTTTTATAGGTACCTGGCTTATGGACGCCCAGGCTATAAACTCCACCTTTTACCGTATGGCCGTAAATTCCATGACGAGTGATAATCAGCAGATAATGTATTACAAGTCGGAGCTTTCCGGAAACTACTGGAAGGATATATCATCCGCATCGGGGCTCGAATATATCCTGCCGTCATCCGATAATGTGGAGGAGGCATCGCTTAGCTCATACTATGTTTCGATAGTAGTAGGTGAAGACGGCATACCCAGATGGGCAAAGACCGGAAATGCGGCTGATATATTTGCGATAACAGATCCGTATGAACTTGAAAATCTGCCGGAGCTGCGGGCGCTTAAACTTCTCTTTGATTCGGGGACGGTCACCTCAAGTGACAGCGGCTCAAAGAACTATATTTACTACAGGATAAAGGAGTTTTTTAAGGCCGACGGAAACTATACAAGGTCTTCTGAAGTGGAAACAGGCGTAAAATATGCTCTGGATGTATCAACAAGGACAGGCATAGCATTTTATGCTCCGGATTATCATAAGACAAATTACAGTACGGCATCGGAGGAAAGATGGCTCTGCTATGATTATTGGTGGCGTTTTTCGAGTACGGTAAGCCGTCATCGCTCCGGCATAGGTATATCGGAAACAGGCGGACTTCCCAGGTGGAGATTCGAAGAGAGCGGCGCGGGATTTTTGGAGAGTCTTGAGACTTTGGCTACCGCAGGCTCAAAACCGAGGTTTAACTTCTATTATTCCAACGGAAGCGCTTATTATCCGTGGAGCGGCTCCGACCAGGATGCAAAGCTTATAAGAGGAGGCGTAAGCTGGAAAAATGAGGTTGCATGGCGCAGCGAAGTAAATAATTTCGGCGGTATAAGTGAGCTAAGAAAAAGGCTTTGGAATTTTGAGACTGTTTTTCAGCATTTTTCCTGCGTGCATGATGATACCACAGATGATCTTGACCGTAAACTGAGAAACATGGGCAATATCTATTCCGATATGAGATCAGGAGGTACGGATGAGGATGCAGAGCTTAGCGATGAGATTTTGCTTATCGAGGAAAAGCTTGATGCGGCCAGAAGGTATGAGGCATATTATAACCTTATAGAAAACGAAGATCAGAACTATATATTCGGACCGCCTCTTAATCTTTTGTATCAGTGGGTATCGTACGGAGAATCATCGGTGGGCAGGAATTACAATATCATCTACTATACCGATGAGGATTTTACTTCCGAGTCTTCCATTACGGCTGCTGTGGAACAGGCCATTACGGAGTGCGCCTCAAGTATGTATTCTTATCAGGCACTGGCAAGGGGAGAAGGCACAACAATACTTTCCCAGACCGAATACAAGCTCGAGGAAAATGTGATAAACAATGCCGCAAACGGCACATCTGCGGTAAGAGCCGACCTTGTGCAGCTTGTAGACCTTGAAAATATATCTAATAATGTTATTTCGCATAAGAGCCGTGAACTTAATCTTTTAAATGACACCCTGCTTCCCACGGCTGATGTGAAGTTTGCATCATATGTGCACGAGAGCGCAGGCGAGGCATATACAAAGGCGGCCTCAGACCCTGATACTACGGAAAGTACTTTGGATGAAATCCTGAAGGATCAAAAAGCCGATGTGTCCGCCGTGGCAGCGGAGCTTCAGAGGTTTATAAAGGCCAAGGCCATGAGGATTTCTACAGATGATGCGATAAGTTTTATTTATGAACGCATAGACTGGGCAGAGAGCTTAAGAAGCGGAATATCCACGGATGATTTCGGCACCTATGCTACGGAAGCTTTGGAAGAACATATTGCCTGGCTTAAACTCCTCTTGCAGACAGTAAAGGACGGCGGATCGCTTACGGATGAGGAGTCAGACTGGTCGGGAATAATAGGTAATCTCGAAAAAGAGCTGTTAGATGAGCTTGATAACGGAGATCTTGACAGCGCAGAGAGCACCGAAAGAAAGCTTGCTGATGCCCAGGGCAATATGGATGAAGCCGAGTCATCGGGAAGGAGCGTTATAAGCGACCCTGATGCAGCATCGGCGGATGTAGACGGAGTCACGATGCCTGATACTCCTACGGGAGTAGCGGATGAGATAGCTCAGGATACGCTTGCTAAGATAGGAAACGGAGAATACGATACCATACCCGATGATATCGGAGCGCTTGAGGCTTTAGGCTACCCTGATATAGGAAAGATAACGGATGCGCTCAGAGCGCATGATGCTCCGGCAGAGCTTATAAATCAGGCTTTGGAGGCTGAAGAAAATGTATCGGGCAGTGAATTTGCCGAAAGGTACTCGGGCAAAGGCGCCGGAGATACGGATGTAGGCACGGGAGATTCGGAAGGTTCTGATGGAGGAACAGGCGGCTCAGGTACCTCCGGCGCATCCGGGGAGGGCTCAGGCTCTTCCTCAGGATCCGGGGAAGGCTCGGGTAATACTGCCGGAGGCGACTTATCTACCGGCAGCGGAGCTATAACAGGAGACGGCACGGGCCTTGATGAAGATGATTTTGATAGTGCGATAAATGAAGCCTTGGGAGATGATTTTGATAATCTAAGCCCTGAGGATAAGGCGGCAGCCGTAGCGGCCGTCATAGATTTCGC
>CAJOOU010000146.1 GCA_905236735.1 uncultured Eubacterium sp.
ACCCTCTTGAGCCAAGCTGCAGGATTGAAATCATCGGTTCTACCGAGGGTGAGGCAGCCTCGCAGGCAGTAGAACAGCTTGAAGAATATTCCGATGAAAACATTTCATTTATGGTAAACGGACACATGGTTATCTGTCCGAAGCTTCCGGAAGCAAACGGTGAGCTCGTATCGCCGTTTTATGATATACAGGATGGTGACAATATAGTCCTCAGAAGTTACTACACCATCCAGCAGCTTATCGAATTTATGGATGTAGAGGTGGATATGGAAAAAGAAATCCTTGTCAACAACAAGGATGCCGACCTTGATACCGAAATATCCGAGAACTTTACCGTGGAGTGGACCACGCTCAATTTCCTGAGTCCTGAAGAGGAACTTGCGGCAAGCGGAATATTTGCTTCGGATGATGATTCGCTTAGTGATATCAGACCGAATTATTCCCATCTTCGCGGAGAGGACGAGGTACCGCCGAACATTGGCATTAATATAGAATGCAATGGTGAGATGGTGCTTCTTACGGGAAAAGACAACTTTATCTTTGTTGATGTGTTTGATGCGATTAATTTTGACCTGTCGGCAGGCAAGGGCAAAAATATAGTTACCCGGCTGAACGGCCATCATGCTCAGTATACGGAGCCGCTTCATTCCGGAGATAAGGTGGAAATACGCTGGGAAGAATTATAATATGAGATTACTTAGTATAGCCAGTGGAAGCAGTGGCAATTGCATATACATAGGTTCAGACAACACACATATACTTATAGATGCGGGAATCAGCGGGAAAAGGATAGAAGAAGGTCTCGGAAAGGCCGATTTATCACCGAAGGATATATCCGCAATATGTGTGACTCATGAGCATATAGACCATATTAAGGGACTCGGGGTTATGGCAAGAAAATACTCCATTCCAATGTATATGACAAGTGGAACCTATGAAATGGTAATGAATAATAATGCTGTCGGTAAAATTGACAGGGATTTATGTAATATAGTAAGCGCGGAGAACAGATTCTCCGTAGGCGATATAGATATAGTGCCGATGGACATATCGCATGATGCGGCGGAGCCGGTGGCATATCTGGCCAAAAGCGGAGATCGCTCTGCCGGGGTTGTGACTGACCTTGGCACATACACAGAGCATCAGATAAAGCTGATGCAGGGGATGGATATGCTACTTCTTGAGGCCAATCATGATGTGAGAATGCTGGAGATGGGCCCTTATCCTTATCCTCTCAAACAGAGGATACTCGGAGAGAAAGGTCACCTGTCAAATGAGGCAAGCGGCAGGCTTTTATGTGATATTCTTCATGACAACTTCGGCAGAGTTCTTTTGGGACATTTAAGCCACGAAAACAATTTGGCAGAGCTTGCTTATGAGACCGTAAGAGCAGAGATTACTCTTTCGAGCTGCCCTTATAAAGGGGATGATTTCCCAATCGAGGTGGCCCAAAGAGATACACCCTCTCAGGTCTATGAAATATAGGGCAAAAGTGAAAGGATAATAAAATGGAAAACACAAAAAACAGAGCAATAATAACCGTACTTGGAAAGGATTCAGTAGGAATCATAGCGAAGGTATGTACCTATCTGGCAAACAACCGCATCAACATCCTGGACATCTCCCAGACTATAATCCAGGGATATTTCAATATGATGATGATAACCGACCTTTCCGATTCAGCAAAGCCGTTTGATGAGTGTTCAGATGAACTTTCACAGATAGGTGATGAACTTGGCGTAAAGATAACATGCCAGAGAAGCGAGATATTCGAATCTATGCACCGTATTTAGGCTTTTGGGAAGGAATTTTGAGATGATTAATATTTTTGAAGTAAATGAAACCAACAAGATGATACAGGACGACAATCTCGATGTCCGTACCATCACAATGGGTATCAGCCTTCTGGACTGTATAGATACAGACCTTGAGACTGTAAACAGGAAGGTTTATGACAAGATAACATCCTGTGCAAAGGATTTGGTTAAGGTAGGAAAGGAAATCGAAAAAGATTTCAATATCCCGATTGTAAATAAGAGAATTTCGGTTACACCGATAGCTATTGTAGGCGGCAGTGCCTGTAAAAAACCTTCGGACTTTGTGACTCTCGCAAAGACGATGGATGAGGCTGCCAAATCTGTCGGAGTGAACCTCATCGGTGGATATTCGGCTCTTGTATCAAAGGGTATGACAAAGGCAGATGAGATGCTGATCCGCTCTATTCCGGAAGCACTTACGAGTACGGAGAGAGTATGCAGTTCTGTAAATCTTGCATCTACCAAGACAGGTATTAATATGGATGGCGTCAGACTGATGGGCGAAATCCTTAAGGAACTTTCCGAAGTATCCGGAGACAGAGATTCGGTAGACTGCATGAAACTCGTTGTATTTTGCAATGCACCTGATGACAATCCTTTCATGGCCGGTGCCTTCCATGGAGTAACCGAAGCAGATGTAGTTATAAATGTCGGAGTATCGGGCCCGGGCGTTGTAAAAAGAGCGCTTGAACAGGTCAGAGGCGAGAACTTTGAAATACTTTGTGAGACAATCAAAAAGACAGCATTTAAGGTAACCCGGGTAGGACAGCTTGTAGCCCGTGAGGCATCAAAGCGTCTGGGATATCCTTTCGGTATAGTTGATTTATCACTCGCACCTACGCCTGCAGTGGGAGATTCGGTTGCGGATATTCTATGTGAAATCGGCCTCGAGTATGCCGGAGCACCGGGTACTACAGCAGCGCTTGCCATGCTTAATGACCAGGTGAAAAAGGGCGGTGTTATGGCATCGTCTTATGTCGGCGGACTTTCGGGAGCCTTTATCCCGGTCAGTGAGGATCAGGGTATGATAAATGCTGCAAAGGTCGGAGCCATTACTCTTGAGAAGCTTGAGGCTATGACCTGTGTATGCTCGGTAGGTCTTGATATGATAGCAATTCCGGGAGATACCAAGGCTACAACTATTTCGGGTATTATTGCAGATGAGATGGCACTCGGTATGGTTAATCAGAAGACTACAGCCTGCCGCCTTATACCGGTAGCAGGAAAAGATGTCGGAGAAACAGTAGAGTTTGGCGGACTTTTCGGATATGCGCCCATTATGCCTGTTAACAAATTCTCGTGTGATGACTTTATTAAGAGAGAGGGAAGGATTCCTGCGCCTATTCACAGCTTTAAGAATTAATAAGTTGATAAATTAATAAATAAAAGATGGGGCTGTCGCAGCAGATGTTTTATCATCAGGGCGACGCCCCACTTTTTATAATAGACTGTTTTAAAGTCCCAAATTTACGACAGCATCATATGCTGCTCTTGTGGCGTTGCCTACTTTGCCGGGACGGAAGGCATCGCCGATTACATAATGTTCGGGTACGAGAACTCTTAAGGCATCTACGGTATCCGAGTCTGAGCGGTAGCCTGCCGCCATTATAATGGTATCGGCCTTAAAAAGCTCTTCATTACCGTCGGCTGCTTTGGCCCATACTCCTTCATCTGTGATTTTGCTGCAGGCATAGCCGGTTTTGCAGGTGAGGTTGTCTAAAACATCTATCTGGTGTATGAGGTTTAGCCTATGCATTCTGCCGCAGTCGGGAGCTATCTCATCCCTCATTTCCACAATTACGGTGCTATGTCCCATTCTTGCCGTGTGAACTCCGCTCTCGGCTCCGATAAGACCTCCTCCTATTATAACGACATTTTCACCTAAAGGAGTATCGTCTGTAAGGTCTGCCCCGTATATTATTCTGCCGTCTGCAAGCGCCTTGTCCGCGCCGGGTATCGGCAGGGTGATAGGATATGCACCGGTAGCTATAATAAGTGCATCAGGATTAATTTCCCTGATAAGTTTCCCGTCGGCCGGTGTATTTAATCTTACATCAATGCCGCTTCTAAGTACTTTTTCAGCCTGGGACTGCCTGTATAGCAACATATTCGACTTAAAGTCTGCTCCGTCAGCATAGGATAGTGCTCCTCCCAGCGTACCGCTTTTTTCAATCAGAATAACTTCGTGTCCGCGGCTGTGAGCATCGAGAGCAGCCTGCATTCCGCCGGGACCTGCACCTACTATAAGGACTTTGCGCCTGTGGTTAACCGGAATAGGATGGAAGTATTCCTGCTCGCGTCCTATCATAGGATTAACCGTGCATCTTATACAGCGGTTTTTCATCATTGTGCTCTGACATTCACCGCAGCGTATACATGGGGTTATGTCAAATGCGCGGTTCTGCATTATTTTTCTCGGTAAAAACGGGTCGGCTATAAGAGCGCGCCCCATGGCTATACAGTCTGCTCCGCCTTCTTTTAAGAAAGCCTCCATTTTGTCCGGTTCTGAAAATGCGCCCACTGTGCATACCGGGGTTTTAACATGCTTTTTTATTTCACTGGCGTACTTTGAGTTTTCCCCGTGGCTTTGGAAAATGCCGGGATGCATAAGTACTGCGGAGTATTCGTCCTGCTGGGTTCCGGCGGATACATGGATAAGGTCTACCTTTCCATCAAGCATTTTTGCAACTTCTATACCTGTTTCAATATCATAGCCGCCGCTTACGCGCTCAGAGCCGCTTATTCTGATATCTATAGGAAAGTTTTTGCCCACAGCAGCTCTTACCCTGTCTACTACCATGAGCGGAAAACGCATGCGGTTTTGGGTAGAGCCGCCAAATTCATCCGTTCTTTTGTTGGTAATGGGGGAGATAAACTGGTGAAGCAGCCAGCCGTGACCTGCATGAATCATAACCATATCAAAACCGCAGTCCTTTAGAAGGGCAGCGCCCCGTCCGAAAGCGTCAGCAATATCGTTCATCTGCTCTATTGTCATCTCATCTACAGTATCGCCCCACTCGTCCACATAGCCTGACGGACCTATGGCGTTTTTGCCGTCTAAAAATACCGGGTCGCACAATGCTCCGCCGTGGTCTATTTCACAGCTTGCGAGAGCGCCTCCACTGTGGATGGCATCTGCCATTTTGACAAGATATGGCACTACGCCCGGATCATCAAGACCTACCTGTTGTGGATGGCTTCTGCCGGTGGTGTTGTCTACTATAACATCTCCTACGGTAACAAGGCTGCACCCGCCTGCCGCCTTGGCTTTGTAGTAGGCGAAGTTATCCTCACTGTACCTTTCTCCTGCCCCGAGCTCGGCAAGAGAGGTCGGTGCGGAAAGCATTCTGTTTTTAAGGGTTACAGGCCCAACTTTTAGTGGCCTAAGCAGATTTTCATATGACATAATTTTCCCTCCAAAGGATTCCTCTGTTTGTTTTAATGGTATCATTTTATCATTTACAAAGCCAACAAAAAAATAAGGGTAATTTACAACTGGATTGTTGTGAATTATACTATTAAAAGAAAGGGATGATTAAAATGTTAAATGAACAGATGGTGCGCTGTTTTTTGACAGTGGCAAATACAGAAAGTTTTACCAAAGCTGCGGAGGAGATGTTTCTGACGCAACAGGCCGTAAGCAAGCACATAAAAAGACTCGAAGATGAGCTTGGTACGGAGCTGTTTAAGCGTTCTACCAGAAGCATAGAACTTACGGAAATGGGTGAGAGATTTTATCAGATGTTTTTGAAGTGGTCCGTTGAGTACGAAGGACTTATGCAGAATATTGATGAAAAGGGCAATTATATCAGAATAGGGATGATTAACCGTATGAACAGCGGAAAAATCCCCATAATTGCCAATGAATTCAAACGCGCCCATAAAGACTGCAAGATATCTTTTGTACATAATGATGCGATAGATTTAAACAAAAAGCTTCTTGACCGCGAGATAGACCTGATGGTAACCTATGATTCTTTCCTGCCGAGGGACAAAGGACTTAAGGTAAAGAAGATAGGTACAACAAGCCTCCTTCTGGCGTTGTCACAGAACCACGAAAAGGCAAAGGGGGAGTTTAAGCCTGCCGATATGGAGGGTGAGGCGTTTCTGGTGTGCATCAATAAGGGTGAGAGTAAATCCCATGCAATGAAGACGGCGGTGGAAGCCAGAAAGAGATTCGGCCTTGGTGAAGGAGAAATAAGGCTTTTCGGAGAAATTGACGAAGTCAATATGATGACTGAGCTTGGAGAAGGATTCTCTTTTTGTTCGGAGGCCAATCTTTTTGCGACCAATCCGTTTATTAACACATATAAGCTTCCGCAGGAGACGGTAATAGTGGCTTGCTGGCAGGAAAAGAATAACAATGGTATGCTGAGGGAGTTTGTTAAAAAAATCGAACAGCAGATGGAGGGAATTTCCTTAAAAGATTGAATAAGGCGCGGGTTTGACGCCTGTCAGATCAAAATGTTAATATGCTTTTAAT
>CAJOOU010000147.1 GCA_905236735.1 uncultured Eubacterium sp.
ATGAGAAAAAGAGTCGTATTTTTTACAGTATTGTTTTTGGCAGTGCTTATAGGTGTATTATATTTAGTGGGACAGGTACATACCTATACCGATTACAACCTGCTCTCATCTGTAGAGAGGATAGATGACGAATCGGTAAAGATTACATCTTTTAAGGGTAGTGTACTTAAATATGGAAGTGACGGTATATCACTTGCAGATTTGTCCGATAACACCATATGGAGCCAGAGTTTTGAAATAGAGTCAAACAGACTGGTGAAATCAGCGGAGTATATAGCTGTTGCAGAAACCGGTGGCACACAGATATATCTTTTCAATAATGACGGGTTTGTCAGCAAGATAGATTCAAAGCGTCAGATTGTAAAGATTGCGGTATCCGATATAGGAACGGTTGCGGTAATAGAATATGAAGACGGAGTCTCTTATATAGATATTTTTGATTCGGAAGGAAATGAAATAGCTGAAGGAGAGGCTCATATAGAAAATTCCGGATATCCGGTGAGCGTGGCTCTTTCTCCGAACGGAAGACTCATGGCGGTTTCCTACCTTAATTATTCATCGGGAGAAACAAAGTCTACCGTCAAGTTTTATAATTTTGGCAAAGTAGGGCAAAATGAAATAGACAATATTGTTTCATCTACGGAAAGTGATTATGTCATAGCGGATTTAAAATATGTGACGGATAATAAATGTATTGCATTCGGGAACAGCGTTGTTCAGGTATATAAAGGAAAGCAGAAACCGGAGCTTGAAAAGGAGATTAGTTTTGACAGGGATATAGAAAGTATTTTCTGTGATAATGGCAGATTCGGTGTAGTGGTATGCAATGAAGATGAGGTATATTCTGCATCAGCGGATGCAGAAGAAGACCTGTATACCGTGTTTGTGTATAACTATAACGGAAGGAAACTGTACAAGACAGGATTTGATCTTGGATATGATAAAATAGAAGTGCTGGAAAACAGGGAAGTATGTATTCTTGGGACGAGCAGTTGCGAGATTTTATCGAAGTGGGGAAAGCCGAGGTTTATCTATACATTTGACGAAAGGGTTTTGGGAATTTTTTCGTCATCCAGTATGCATACATATGAGATAATGTTTTCTGACCATACGGAACACATCAGACTGAAATAAGAGGAGAAAATTGTGAACTGGCTTTTAATAGTAATAGCACTGATTTTTTTGTGGAATATATTGCAGGGATTGAGAAGAGGTTTTGTTCAAATCCTCTTCTCTTTATTAGGTATATTTGTAGCGCTTGGAATTACTTATGCGGTTACACCGCTTATTAGCGAATATGTTACGAATCATACAGGCGTTTACGAAAAGATTGAGGATAAATGTACGGAGAAAGCAAGGAAAAGTATTCTTGCGGAAAATGATGAAGAAAAAAGCACCCGAAATATGTATCTGCAGCTTTTCGGTATAGAACTTCCGGAAGGAGTAGACAATATATTAGAAGGCGCAGATGCTGACTTTGTCGATTCTATAATGGAAAGTATGGGCGTATATGAACAGATAGGAAAGAAGATTGCCGGCATAATAATAAAAGCTTTGGTTTTTGCAGGATGTCTTATCTGTATAATGATAATAATAAAACTGGCCTACATAGCACTTAATGCAGCAGCGCATCTTCCGGTGCTAAGTACTATAAATCGTATGGGAGGAATGGCACTGGGCATAGTAAAGTCATTTCTAATCAGCTGGCTCATAGTAGCTTTGCTTGTGATATTAAGCGGAACAAGGCTCGGAAGCAGTGCAGTAGAATGTATAAATAAAAGCGAGATTCTTGGTTATATTTACAGCAGTGACATCTTTCTGTTTTTTTTGAGAGGATAAATTAAAAAAGTTGACGAAATCGCATTGACAAACATATGGTGGTTTAGTATAATGACAAATGCGTCAAATCAGACGCAACTGAATAATGAAAGTAATTCAGGCATGGAGAAGTACTCAAGTGGCTGAAGAGGCGCCCCTGCTAAGGGTGTAGACCGTTCACGCGGTGCGAGGGTTCAAATCCCTCCTTCTCCGTTTCTTATTTAGAAAAACAATTAAAAAAATGTGTTGACATAGGTTTTTAAATGTGATAATCTAAATAAGCTGTCGCTGAGGCAGACAGATAAGAACTTTGACAACAGAACAGTGAAACAACCTTGAACAAAAA
>CAJOOU010000148.1 GCA_905236735.1 uncultured Eubacterium sp.
CAACCGATCGAATCAGATTTTGATCGTGCCGTAAAAAAAATGATTGAAGATAATCAGTAGCATGACATAGAGATCCGGTGTTTTATGAAGCGCCATGAGCGTCGAGGCGACGAAGGAGCCGAAGTCGCGATGTGCGCAGAGGGCTCTGCCCCGGGGTAGTTCATTGGAGCTATAACTTGTCATTCCGCCGAGGCGGACTTGAATTATCCGGTGAAGTTAAATTGTAACAGCCCTGTATTTATGGTATATTTACTGTAAATATTGGGCTGTTTTGATTGGGGACATACTAACCTGAGTAATCGGGGATTATTCTTGGAGGGAGAGAAATGGCAGACTGCAGAAGAAAGCTTCCCATAGGGATGCAGGATTTTGAAAATATCAGGATAGAAGGTTTTCTTTATATTGATAAGACAGAGAACATATACAAGCTGGTTAATGAGGGAAAACAATATTTTTTAAGCAGGCCGAGACGCTTCGGAAAGAGCCTGCTTCTTTCCACCATGCGGGCATATTTTGAGGGAAAAAAGGAGCTTTTTGCAGGGCTTAAGATAGAAGAACTGGAATCGGAAAATCCGGAACCCTGGCAGGAATATCCGATCTTCTATTTTGATTTTAACAAGAAGAACTTCAGGGAAAAAACAGCCTTTGAGGATGTGCTTGATGAACACCTTAAGGAATGGGAGAAAATATACGGGGATGAATATGCCAAGGAACCTCTGGATGCAAGGTTTAGGCATCTGATAGAATTGGCTGTAAAAAAGACCGGCAGAAATGTCGTGGTGCTTGTTGATGAGTATGACAAGGCATTATTGGAGGCCTCCGATGCAGAGCACACGGAGCACAATAAGGCTGTGTTTAAGGGCTTTTTCAGTACGCTTAAAAGCTATGACAGGTATCTTAAGTTTGTCTTTATCACCGGAGTGACGAAGTTCAGTAAGGTGAGCATATTCAGTGATCTAAACCAACTAAAGGATATATCTCTTTTGCCGGCGTATTCAGAAATCTGCGGTATTACCGAAAAGGAGATAGAGAAATGCTTTGTGTCCGAAATACAGGACTTTGCCGAGACCGAAGGGGTAAGCGTGCAGGAATGTAAAGAAAAGCTTAAGGAAATGTATGACGGATATCATTTCAGCCGTGATTCCGTGGGGGTATATAATCCTTTTAGTCTTTTAAATTCCCTGCAGGATAAGACCTTTAATGCATATTGGTTTTCAACCGGCACCCCCACTTTTTTGATTGAAAAGCTGAAGGAATCGGAGTTTGATCCTAAGGTTATCACCGATGGCGAGCTGTATGCGGATGAAAGCAACCTTACAGATTATCGCTATGACAATCCGGACCCGATTCCTCTTTTCTACCAGACGGGATATCTTACCATAAAGGATTATGATAAAGAATTTAGAAGCTATAAGCTGGATTATCCCAATGAAGAGGTGAAATACGGCTTCTTAAAAAGTCTGGTACCTTTTTTCCTTAGTGAAGACAGAGGCGGTAATCCTCTTGATGTAAGGAGCTTTGTAAAGGACATAAGATCAGGCAACACCCAAAGCCTAATGGATCGCTTTACCGCCATTTTTGCCAGGCTCCCATACCCGAATGATGAAAGGGTTATAGAGCAGAATTTCCAGAATGTAATATACATAGTCTTTATGCTCCTTGGACAATATGTCACGACAGAGCTGCATTCCTCAAAGGGCAGGGCTGACTGTATCCTGGAAACTGAGATTTACGTATATATATTTGAGTTTAAGAGAGATAAGAGTGCAGAGGAGGCACTGAAGCAGATAGAGGATCAGGGCTACGCCAGGCCCTATGCGGCAGATAAAAGACAGCTTATAAGGATAGGTGTGAATTTTAATTCTGCGGAAGGAACCATTGACGACTGGAAGGGAATAAAGCAGTAACTTGTAAATCCGCTTCCCAAAGAGGACGCGAGAAAACTAAAGAGAACCATGTTCGACCGGAAGTATAACGCCAATATGTTCCGAGGGGATTTCTTTGGAAGAGATCGAAGACCGGCTGTCTACCCGGAACGAGGTTGAAGAGGTGCTGGGGTGAAGGGGATTTACGCCTCATGCGGCATATTACATGAAACAGGGGTTTTACGCAGTATCCGGCGCATCCCAATAAATACCACAAAAATTTCCTACAGAAACAAAAATTTTACCATTTAGCACTTGCATCCCTCTGTGATAGATTAATAACGTAGATTATTATTTATCAGAAAGGGGGCATGAGTGTGGCTGAAGATTTAATACTGGAGCTCAAAAGGATCACAAAGATATTCCCTGGTGTAAAGGCTCTGAACAACGTACAGTTTCAGCTGAGGCGCGGAGAGGTACATGCGCTGATGGGTGAGAACGGTGCGGGAAAATCCACATTTATCAAGGTTATCACCGGAGTACATAGTGCCGAAGAGGGTTCCATGTACTTGAACGGGCAGGAGGCGGGGATCGCCGCTGTTTATCAGCACCCCACATCTTATCCTGAGCTTTCCGTTACGGAAAACATCTTCATGGGACATGAATCCGTAAAAGGCGGGATCATCCAGTGGAGAGAAATGAATGAAAAGGCACAGGCTGCGGTGGCTGTCCAGAAATGAAGTCGTGCGAAAAGGTAGGAGCAATTATTGGGAACAATCCTGATGCACTTGGCAGGCTTGAAAA
>CAJOOU010000149.1 GCA_905236735.1 uncultured Eubacterium sp.
CCTCTGTAGGATATTGTGCGAAGAGCTGTCGTTTTGTCTGCTCAGCCGGACAACTCAAAACAAAATCCTCTCCGAAAAAATAGGATATGTCATATTCGTATGTCTCATCCCCTTCCCCGGCTCCGTAGAGATATTCCAGATATTCTTTTATAAGACTGCTCTCTCCTCCGGATATTGCCGAAGTATAACCTATATAATACATGTTTCTGACTACATTTTCCGGCATTGAAATGAAGTTAATGAAAGCCTCTGCGGCATCCTTTTTTCTCTCGTCCTGAGATATACCGTCTTTCATCATAACCCATCCGTCAAACCAGAGATTGGTACATTCCTCCGGCACGGAATAGTTTAATATAAAGTCATCTTCTTCTGCCTGGTCCATTGTATATACAGCATCCCCTGACCACTGCATATTGGCAACCACCTTGCCGGTTATCATATCAGCCTTGCCGGAGTCTGTCTCCAGAGAGTAAGCATTTTTACGCATGTCGGAAAGAATATCTTCCGCCTCATCCACTGCCTCTTTGGAGGTGTCATTTAATATATCCGAAAGTTTCTCATAATACAGAGTGTCCGAGAGAAAAGAGGGCTCTGTCACGGCATCTTCTGCCGCTATACATCTGGCCACAAAATACGAATCCCTTACTCCGTCTTTCATGGTTATCCTTTTATACCATTTATCATCTAGCAATACCTTCCAGTGAGAAGCCTCCTCATCAGTCACCTCATCCGGGTTGTATACGATTCCCATTGTGCCCCACATATACCCGGCCGCGTATTTTTGTATGCTCTCACCTTCGTACGAAAGAGATTCAAACACCTCATCTATATATGGAGAAACTCCGTTTATATAGTAATTGTTCTCATCATTTACATCAAAAAATTCGTCTGAAAGAGCCTCGAGTCTCTCCTCTCCCATGAGTTTCATAATCATATAATCAGACGGGCAGACCAGATCAAATACATTCCCGAGGCTCATCTGATTGTAGAGTTCCTCATTTGTGCCGTAGGTAGAATACTCCACACTCACCTTTATCCCGTATGTATCCTCATACCATTTTTCAAAGTCACTTATCAATGCAGTCTCGCCGAATATCTCTCCGCTTTCAAGCTCTATTACCTCGTCATCTTCCCACTCGCCCTCATCAATATATTCCTCGCAGTTGGCTACCCTAAGCACAAGAGTATCATCACTCTTTTCTCCGCAACCTGCCAGAAAAACCATTGCGCAAAAAGCCGGAAAAAGAATATATTTCAAATATCTACATGCCTTCATTTACATCTCTTTCCTTTCCCACATTCATCAAAGCCACAGTTATGCATACCACTACGAAAATTACGGCAGAAAGAGCCCAAAGGGCTGTCTTTATCCTTGTCTGAGACCCTTTGGTTGCATTTACCACATAGGTGGAAATAGTATCAAAAACAGCCGGTTTGGTATAACTGGTGATAAAGTAATCATCCAAAGACAGGGTAAGAGCCGTGGCAAATCCGGCAATTATTCCCGGAATAAGTTCACGCAAAGTTACCTTAAAAAGCGCAGATAGCGGGCTTGCCCCAAGGTCTATGGCCGCCTCATAGTGATGCGGGTCCATCTGGGTAAGCCTGGGCAAAACCGACAGATATACAAAAGGCGTACAAAGAGCCATTTGTCCTATAACCAGCGGAATATATGTATCCTTATCCACCTTAAAGAATACTATCAGTAAAATACAGATGGAAAATCCCGTCACCACATCAGCATTAACCACCGGAATCCTGTTTAAAAACGAGGTAAAACTGCCCAGCTTTTTGCTGCCGTAATAGTTACCTATCGCTCCTATTGTACCAAGGACGGTTGAAAGCGCGGCAACAACGAAGGCAAGCACAAAAGTACCCGTTATCATACTTTTCAGCTCATCCGCCGAAAGGAGCGTTTTATAGTTTTGAAGTGAAAATGTGCCAGACTGTCCTATCTGCGTCGCATCGGTAAAACTGTAGGCTACCAGAATAAGAATCGGCAGATACATAAATAAAAGGACGGCCAAAATCCACACATATACAAATGTCTTGTTTTTCTTCATATTTCTTTCCTTACTCTAATCATTCTCCCCCGGAGATATAAATGTTCCGGCAAGAATAAACAATAAAAGTATTATCGAAATCATTGAACCTCTATGCCAGTCAAATGCCGCAAAATAGCTGCCTATAAGACTGCCCATTATATAGGTTGAGTTGTAAATCATATCAAGCACCACATAATTTGTCATGGCCGGCAAAAAAACCATAGTAATGCCACTGGCTATACCCGGCATGGTAAGTGGCAGCACCACCTTTAAAAAGGCCCACCTTTTTTTTGCCCCGAGGTCTCTTGCCGCTTCCACATAAGACCAGTCCACTCCTGAAATACAGGTATAAAGCGGCATAATCATAAACGGCAGAAAATCATAGACCTGACAGAGTATGGTGTTAAAAAAAGGATAATAGGCTATGTTGCCCTCAAGTGCAGACAGTATTTCCTTCATGGCCGTGATTCTCAAAGTAAAATTTATCCACATGGGCATGACAAGGAGGGTAACAATTACCGCACTTTTTTTAATGGAACTTCTCGCCAGGATATATGCTGTCGGATAAGCTATAAGAAGGGAGACGGCCGTTGTAAAAAAAGCAATCACAATACTGTAGACAAAGGTGCCGAGAGTCCTTGAATTGGTAAAAAATCCAATGAAATTATCGCCGGTAAAAGCTCCCGTCTCATCCGTAAGCGCATAATACGCCACCACAAGCAAAGGAAGCAGCACAAATATACACAAAAAGGCTGTATAGAAAATCCCCAGATAAGAATTTCTTTTTGTCATTTACTCTTCCTCCGCCTGCACATCAAATTCCAGTTTTTCCTCCGGAATTATGATTCCGACATAATCCCCCGTGTTCCACAGATAATCATCATCTATATAATAATCCGTTCCGCTCGCCGAACGGACCCCATAACTGTAGTGGTCACCCTTGTATATAATAGATATAATATTTCCGGTAATATCACAGCTTTCGGCATCATCAGTCAAATCTCCGCAGCTCGGATCAAAGAATGCCGAAATATTTATTCCTTCCGGATTTTCAGGTATATTATCTCCGAAAATGAGCTTAAGATCCGGATGAATAACATTATCCGCAAATGTAATACCGCCATCAGCACCGATAACACCTTTGAAATGGTTTTTGGTGGCATCATAAGGCATTACATGTATACCGTCCGGCTCAATGTTGATTCCGACCTTATCACCTACATTTACCACATCAGTACTCTTTGCCACCACCTCGTTTTTGCCGCACTGAATTGTAATCTCATAAAAGGTGCCCTTAAAAATAACGGAAATAACTTCGCCTTTGAGGGCTCCTTCCTCTATCCTGCAGATATCCACATCCTCAGGTCTTACAACCGCTTCTATCCTCATTCCGTCCGGATAATCGTCAAGGCACTCAAACTCACAGTCACAAAATGTCACCTTGAGATGCCCTGTCATATTGCCGTTGTAGATATTACTCTCACCTATAAAGTCTGCAACAAAAGAGTTTGCCGGCTCATCATATATTTCTTTCGGGGTACCGCTCTGCTGAATCTTGCCGTCGGAAAGCACTATTATCTTATCCGACATAGTGAGTGCCTCCTCCTGGTCATGGGTAACAAAAATAAAGGTTATGCCGAGTTCCTTTTGCATCTGTCTGAGCTCCAGCTGCATATCCTTTCTCATCTGATAGTCAAGTGCAGAAAGCGGCTCGTCTAAAAGCAGTATCTGAGGCTTATTGACTATGGCTCTTGCTATGGCTATTCTCTGCTGCTGTCCACCGGAAAGAGTCTGGATTTTTCGTTTCTCAAACCCCTCCAGATCAACCATTTCAAGCACATCTTTTACTTTTTTGTCTATTACATCCTTCGGAAGTTTTTTCAGTTTAAGCCCGAAAGCAATATTATCATATATATTAAGGAAGGGAAAAAGAGCATACTTTTGAAAAACCGTATTAATAGGTCTCTCATTCGCAGGCACATCATTGATACGCCTGCCGTCTAAAAATATATCTCCCGATGTAACGCTTTCAAATCCGCCTATCATTCGTAAGATGGTAGTCTTGCCACAGCCGGACGGCCCGAGCAGGGTGACAAACTCCCCCTTTTTTATCTCAAGATTAATATCTTCTATTACAGCTGTTTTTCCATCATAGGATTTGGTTACATTTCTAAGCTCTATTATATTCTCCAATTTAATTATCGCCCTCCTTGTTATTTTCCGAAACCGCAGTTAGGGAAGGTACATATATCACATCCGAGGCATAATCCCCCTTCTCCATATCCGTGCAAATCTGACGCAGTTACCTCATCATCTGCCATAAGACGGGGAAGCACCAGGTCAAATATTGTCCTTTTGGCATACATTACGCATCCCGGAAGTCCTAAAACAGGGATATTCTTTTCTCCGTAATATGACAAAAGAAACATTGCTCCCGGCAAAACCGGCGCTCCGTAACTTACAATTCTGGCTCCTGTATTTTTTATAGCAAGAGGAGTCATATCATCCGGATCAACGCTCATACCGCCGGTGCAGATTATCATATCCGCTCCTTCCCCTAAAAGCTTCATTATACATCCGGTAATCCTCTCATGATTATCATCCGAAATCTCATGTCCCATTATTTCCGCCCCAAAATAAGTCACCTTATCTATGATTACCGGCGTAAATGTATCTTCTATCCTCTTGTGATATACCTCGTTTCCGGTGGTAACTATACCTACCTTTTTTTTCTTAAAAGGACAGACATTAAAAAGCGGCTTGTCCCCTGCCACGCTTTTTGCCCTCTCCATCTTTTCCTTTTCTATAACAAGGGGAATAATCCTTGTCCCGGCAAGCTTGTCTCCCTCCTTGACCTCAAAATCTCCGTGTCTCGAGGCTATCATCATTTCGCCAAGGGAGTTAACAGCAAGAAGCTTTTCCCTGTTTATCTTAAGAATACCTCTCTTGTCTGCAATAAGCTCTATCTTTCCTTCTTTAACATCGGAGCCGTGAATATTTTCACCCGCGCAAATATCATAAAGGACCTGCGCAGCATCATTTTCATGCATCATGTTTTCATCATTTTCCCAGATGTATACATGGTCTTTCCCTACACTTAAAAGTACCGGCACATCCTCTTCTTTTATGATGTGGCCTTTGCGAAAGACCGCATCCTTTGTTACCCCTTTTATTATCTGCGTGATGTCATGGCAAAGTACCTGTCCCACGGCATCTTCTGTTTTCATAAGTTTCATAGTATTAACACCTCGCCTGCGCCATGCCCGTATAAGACACATTGACTCATAGTGAAATAATTCTATCATATTTTCATAATTTTGTTTATAAAAAGTTAATAAATCTTTATAGAATCTTTCTTGAGGTTGCAATGCAAAAAGAGTATCATCAAAAGCGTAGAGAAACTCATACTTCTCATCCCCCTAACATAATTTAGATATTAAAAAAACTCCCGAAAGGGAGTTTTTTTAATATCTTGCTTCTTGTTTTTTGCGCAGCAAAAACAAGAAGATAGATTCTCACACTTTTCGAAAGGGAGTTTTTTTAATATCTTGACAATAGAATTTCTGAAAGAAATTCTATTGTATGGATTCCTGCTTATTGCTTTTGCGCAGCAAAAAAGCCCCCTAAGGGGCTAATCAGATAATGCCGGCGACCGGAGTCGAACCGGTACGGGAAATTAATCCCACGGGATTTTAAGTCCCGGGCGTCTGCCTATTCCGCCACGCCGGCAACCAAATGAATAAAAAAATATTAGCAATACTGCTAAGTGGACGGAGAAGGATTCGAACCGCTTTGTTCTAATACCAACGGTTTTTGAATGCATCTTCTTCCGTAATGGACGGAGAAGGATTCGAACCTTCGAAGTCGTAGACAACAGATTTACAGTCTGCCCCCTTTGGCCGCTCGGGAATCCGTCCATTTTGTCAAAGCGTTATCCGCCCTGACAAGGTAAAATTATAACATAGACATTTTCATAATGCAACTGTTAATTAAAAGGAATAATCAGATGTGCAAATCTGAATCCTATTATTCCAAGTTCCCTGCCGCATTTGCCGGGAAGATTGACAAAGGTTGCAATTGATGCCCTTCTTATTATTACCGCCATCTTGCGGTTATACCTGTAAAGCTCCCGCCACATATCGTTTATCATCTTCTCCGCCTCGTCCGTACGGTTGAGTCTGGTAAATATGGTTGCCAGAGCCATCATAAACTTGATTTCGTGATACAGGTATTTAACCAGTCTCGGCTTTGTAGCCTTAAGTTTCTCAAGGTCATGAGCCTTGAATATCTCTTTGGATACCAGTATCTGATGTGAGCAGCGTTTCTTTAGACTCTCCTCAGATACAGACTGGTTTTCCCTGCCTATAAGATAATAATAAAAATCCTCATTCAGATATACAATTTTTTCCACATAAGGCAGAGGATAATAAGCAAACAGGTTGTCTTCGTAGAATGTATGCTTCGGAAGAACCACACCGCACTCTCTCAGAATTTCCGTCCTGTAGAGATTTGAATGCATAGTCATATACTGCCACGGCTTAAATCTTTTTACATCATCCCAGCCGCAGGTCACCTTTTCCGGGAATGCATTTTTATATCTGATTACTCTTGTAACGCCCTTTCCCTTGGTATAATAAACATAGTTACATACCATAAGATCAATTCCTCCGGTAGTTTCCGCAGCCTTAAGGCGCTTTATTACCGCCTTTAATGCCTTTTCTCCTACCCAGTCATCTGAATCGACCACCTTAAAATATTTACCTTTAGCCTCACGGAGCCCATGATTGATACCTTCGCCATGTCCGCCGTTTTCCTGTGTAAGCACCCTTACTATATCAGGATATTTTTCGGCATACGCAGCTGCAATCTCTCCTGTCTTATCCGTAGAGCCGTCATTTACGATTAGGATTTCCGCATCATCTCCGGCCTTAAGCAGGCTGTCCACACAAATATGCAAATAATCTTCCGAATTATAACTCGGAACTACAAATGTTATTAATTTCATCTTTAGCCACTTCCATCATTAGTTTTATTCTGTTTAACTGATTTACCTTGCTTGCACTTGCATCATAGTCTATCGCAACTATATTTGCCTTTGGGTAAAGACTCTTGACCTTCTTTACTATACCTTTGCCCACAATATGGTTGGGCAGGCACCCGAACGGCTGCACGCAAACTATATTATTAACCTTTTCTTTTATTAAGTCAATTACTTCTCCCGGCAAAAACCATCCTTCACCGCACTGGTTGCCAAGCTGCAGCACCTTTTCACCGTCTTTTCTGATCTCTTCCAAAGTAGAAGACGGTTTAAAATGTTTACTTGCATTAAGCTGTCTTACCACATCGCGTCTTACAAAATCCGTTACAAACAAAAGTACATCCACCAGATGTGCCGCCATTTTGCTTTTACCAAAGACCTGTGCCCTGTATTTGGCATTCCAGAAACAATACTCAAGGAATTCTATCACATCCGGTACCACAACCTCTGCTCCCTGGGCTTCAATAAGGTCTGAAAGGTGATTATTGGCCATCGGCATATATTTTACCAGCACCTCGCCTACTATGCCGACCTTTACTATTCTGGCATCCTCATCAATTGTAATAGCGTCAAACTCTGATATCATCTTTCTGCAGTTTTTCTTGAGGTTTCTCCAGTTTATGCCTTTTTTCGCCACATCGGCCTTACATATTTCCACCCATTTATCGTAGAGCCTGTTTGTATCTCCCTTTGTTATCTCATAAGGCCTCATCCTGTGGGATATCTTTGAAAGCACATCTCCGTATATAAGACATTTGATAATCTTGAGCAGAATCTTAACGCTTATCTTAAATCCGCTCTGAGTCTCCATACCGTTGGGATTGGCGGATATTACAGGTATGTGTCCGTATCCTGCCTCCGAGAGAGCTTTTCTGATAAAGCCCACATAGTTGGACGCCCTGCATCCTCCTCCGGTCTGTGCCATTACCACAGCCAGCCGGTCGGTATCGTATTTTCCGCTCATTACCTCTGCCAGAATCTGACCTGTAGTAATTATGCACGGATAGCAGGTATCATTATTTACATATTTTACGCCCATATCATAGACTTCCTGACCCTCGTTCCACATCATAACGAAGTTAAAGCCTTCCGACCTTAGCGCCGCCTCCATAAAATCAAAATGAGGAGTTATCATTCCCGGGCAGAGTATTGTATATTTGTCTTCCTGCATTTTGGCAGTATACTCAACCCTCATATAGTCCCCGGGCTTAACAAGTTTCTTGGCTGCGTCTTTTTTTCTCTCCTTTAAGGCCGCAATCATGGAGCGTACCCTTATTCTGGCTGCGCCCAGATTGTTTACCTCATCAATCTTAAGCAAAGTATACATTTTGCCGCTCTGCTCGCACAGCTCCGATACCTGGTCTACCGTTACAGCGTCCACTCCGCATCCAAAGGAATTCAGCTGCACAATCTCAAGATCGTCCCTTGTAGCCGCATACTGAGCAGCAGCATAGAGCCTTGAATGGTATACCCACTGGTTTGTGCTGCGAAGTTTAACACCTTCGCCTGCAAGTCCGGCTACAGCATCTTCGGTAAGTACCGCAAGTCCGTACCCCTGTATCATCTTGGCTATGCCATGGTTTATTTCAGGGTCCAGATGATAAGGTCTTCCTATGAGAAGAGCTCCCGTTCTGCCCTTTTTCTCCATCCATCTTAAGGTCTCTCGTCCTTTATTCAGAATATCTTCCTTGCACCGTAAAAGTTCCTTCCATGCTTTATGACACGCAGACCTTACTTCTCCGCCGCTTATGTTCCAGTTTTCCTTTACTATCTCACAAAGCCTGTTTGACAGGATTTCCTCATTTTCAAATGAAATAAAAGGATTTATATAGTTCACATTTTTGTCTGTCAGACCATCCACATTGTTTCTGATATTTTCCGGATATGAGATGACAATAGGACAGTTATATATATTCTGCGTCTTTCTGCCCTCATCCCTCTCATAAAATACGCAGGGATAAAATATAGTCTTAACTCCGGATTTTATCAGCCACTCAATATGCCCATGCACTATTTTGGCCGGATAACACTGCGACTCACTCGGAATGGTATCCATACCGGCCTCATACATTTTCCTTGTAGTAAAAGGCGACAACACCACCCTGAATCCGAGTTCTTTAAAAAATACCGCCCAAAACGGATAATTTTCATACATATTGAGCGCTCTCGGTAAACCAATCTCTCCCATAGGAGCCTTGTTTTCCGGCAGCGGCTCATACGAAAAAATCCTCTCCAGCTTGTATTCAAACAGATTAGGAGCCTCATCTTTTGCTGCTGCGCCTTTAAGCGCCTTCTCACAGCGGTTACCGCTTATATATCTTTTACCGTCTCCGAAATGATTCACCGTCAGACGGCATTTATTTTCACAGCCTTTGCAATGCGTTGTGCTCGTTTTATATGTAAAAGCCCTGATTTTTTCATAGGATAGTGTTGTACTTTTATCCCCTGCTCTGTCTCTGGCAATGAGAGCAGCGCCGAATGCGCCCATTATGCCTGATATTTCAGGTCTTACTACCTCTCTTCCGCTCACTATTTCAAAGGCCTTAAGCACGGCGTCGTTGTAGAATGTGCCGCCCTGCACCACTATCTTCTTTCCGAGCTTTTCCGCGTCGCGAAGCTTGATTACCTTAAAGAGCGCATTCTTTACTACAGAATACGCCAGTCCCGCCGCGATATCAGACACCTTGGCGCCTTCCTTCTGCGCCTGCTTGACATTGGAATTCATAAACACGGTGCATCTGGTACCAAGGTCCACCGGACTTTCCGACCTGATTGCAATATCGGCAAACTCGGCAGCGTTATATCCGAGTGACTTTGCAAACTGCTCAAGGAACGACCCACACCCCGACGAGCACGCCTCGTTAAGTACAATTGAGTCCACATAGCCATCTTTAAGCATTATACACTTCATATCCTGGCCGCCGATATCTATAATACTTGATACATCCGGCACAAAGAACCTGGCAGCGTAGGTATGGGCTATGGTTTCCACCTCTCCCTCATCCAGGGCAAAGGCATTTTTTAAAAGAGCCTCGCCGTATCCTGTCGCACAGCTTCTTGCAATACGGGCCTTCGGGTTCATCAGGCTCATCATCTCCATAAGATGCTCTCTGGCTATCTCAAGAGGACTGCCCATATTACCGCCGTAGTAAGAATATAAAAGTTCTCCTTCTTCAGACAAAAGAACTATCTTTATAGTGGTAGAACCGCCGTCTATACCCAGATAACAGTTCCCCTCATACTTTGATATATCTCCCCTTGCCACATCATATGCCGACTGTCTCCTTTTAAAAGCCGTATACTCTTCTTCGCTCTTAAACGGCGGCTCCAGAATATTCATATCACCTGCAACAGTTCCGAGACCTTCTATCTTTTCTATAAGGCTCTCAAGCACAATTTCTCTATGTTCCTTTGCCTTATACGATGCGCCTAATGCAGCATACAAATGCGCATTTTCGGGGCAGTTTTCCATATCTTCTCCGAGATTTAATGTCCTTGAAAACGCCGCCCTGAGCTCTGTAAGAAAGTGAAGCGGACCTCCGAGATATACCACCCTTCCTTTTATCTTGCGTCCGCACGCGAGACCTGATATAGTCTGATTTACCACAGCCTGAAGCACACTTGCCGCCAAATCCTCCCTCGCTGCTCCATCATTTATAAGAGGCTGGATATCACTTTTGGCAAACACGCCGCATCTCGCCGCTATGGGATATATATCCTTGTAATCTTTGGCAAGTTCGTTTATTCCGTCCGCATCTGTCTGCATAAGAGCAGCCATCTGATCAATGAATGCTCCCGTGCCTCCGGCACAGATACCGTTCATCCTCTGCTCAACTCCGCCTGTCAGGTAAATAATTTTAGCATCCTCTCCTCCGAGTTCTATGACGACATCTGTATCCGGATACTCATTTTTTACAGCAAAAGAAACAGCCACTACCTCCTGCACAAAGGTTGTGTCTGTCATTTCCGTAAGTCTAAGGCCTCCGCTTCCCGTCACTGCCAAAAAACATTCATTAATATTAAGAGATGCATAAATTTCTTTAAGCATCTCTACTACGGTCTCGCGGACATTTGAATAATGTCTCTTGTAATTACTGTACTGTATTTTATTTTCTTCACTCAAAACCACGACCTTAACGGTCGTGGATCCGATATCAATTCCAATTGATTTTTTCATACTAATCAATTGTACCCAAATTATATAAAAAGTCAACCAAAAACAACGCTACACTTTTACAGTATTGTACCATCGTTTTTTCCTTCGGCGCACACCCAGGTAGTGCCTTCCTTAGTGTGAACCTGTACATCTTTGTATCCGGCCTCTTTTAGAAGCTGTTCGAACCTTTCAAGAGTAGGATTGTAGAGATTATATTTTTTTATATTTTCCCTCTGATGCTCATCCAGATCCGGAGTATCGTAAATATCGGCAATAAGTAAAAATTTGCCTCCGCTCTTTAATACTCTCCTTATTTCCTTAAGTCCCTTTAGATGGTCCGGCCAGAAATAAAAAGATTCAACCGTATATACACCATCAAAAAATTCATCACCAAACGGCAGGCTTTCAACCGATGCACAGCTTATATGAGCCCTGCCGTCTTTAATGTATCCTCTGAGGTTTTCTCCGGAAAGAGCAGCACTTGTTTCGGAATAATCTATTCCGTAGACATTTACCCTTTCATATTTATCGGCTACCCTTTTAAGGGCCATACCACTGCCGCATCCTACATCCAGAATGCTTTCATCCTCTTTAATGTCCGCAAAAGACAGCCCCCAGTCAGTTACCTGCCTGTGGCTCTCTGCCATCCTCATTAGCATATCCTGTCCGGCCTGCCCTGTGGGGCGCGCCGGATTGCCAAGCTCTGTTATATCCTTGCCCATGTCCTTAAACCTGCTTCGTTTTATTCATTAATGTTTTTCTAAGGGTTTTGGCCGGATCCGTGATAAGTATTCTCACAATCCAGATTACAAGTCCCAGTGCAACTACCGAAAATCCCAGAAATGCATCATTCAGCATATCCGATGCTGATGGAGTAAAATAAGCTGCTCCTTCAGCTGCGTATTCGTAAACGGCATCCACGCTCCACATAAGAGCTGCTCCCCAATACATAAAGCACAAAATTCCAAGTCTTTTGGTATCATCATTTTTAAAATACCAGAGAGCAGTACATATCACGGCGGCAAATACGGTAATAAGTAAAGTCATTATGCCTCCTTCTCCCCGCTCTTTTTACTGACTAAAGCATCTGCAACCCTGCATATGCCAAGCCATGCCACTGTAACTACTGCGGTCATTGTAACTCCGACTGTAGCCATTTCCTTAAACATCTCCATCATATCCGCGGGATTGGACATAGCGGTAAGAAACGGAAAATACGGTACAATCTCTCCATGCCATATATGTTCGAAAAGTAAAAGTGCGCATCCGCCGAAAAGCATTTCCTCAAGCCATTTAAGCTTTACGGAAAGAGGAATCTTTACCTCGGACTCCACTGTCTGCTCTTTTTTTCTAATCCTGTTTTCTGCGGTCTTTACAATAACCGCTTCAACTCCGGGTACTATAAAACATGCCATAATAAAAACCTCCTTTTTTTTATTTTATCATAGACATTTTAAGGCTGTAAATATACAGTATGAAACTGATTAATCCGGCTTTTCATACATGCATAAATCGCCTGTCTTTATCTTTGCCGCACCGTTTGTAGCCTCTGTAACACTGTTTATAAAACTTTCCTTTTTGCCTGCCGGCACAAAAACATCCATCTCAACATTTTCCGCATATCTCGTATCCTTTATCAGAATATCTTCATTTCTTGCGATATACTCGATCTTGCCAAATCCGTTATAATCCGTAACTATACTGACGGGATATCCGCTCTGCATTTGTGCAATCCTGCAGGCGCCAAGTCCTGCCTTTACCGCGCCCTGATAAGCCCTCACAAGACCGCCGGTGCCAAGGAGCACACCTCCGAAATACCTTGTAACCACAACGGCCGCATTGTGCACGCCCTCTCCAATAAGCACTTCCAGCATGGGGCGTCCTGCCGTACCCGAGGGCTCTCCGTCATCGGAACACCTGCTTATTTCATTATTGTCTCCCAAAACAAAGGCGCTGCAGTTATGACGCGCATCCCAGTATTTTTTTTTCATTTCATTAATAAAGGCGCCTGCTTCCTCTTCGCTTTCAATGCTTTTTACCGTAGCTATGAATCTGGATTTTTTTTCGACTATTTCCCCGCTTGCGCCTTCTTTAATTATCCTATATCTTTTTTCTGACATATAACAAGTATACGCTAAAATCAGGCCGCATGGCAAGAACCTTGAATAAAATTGCCAATCATAATATAATATGTTGAGTTACAAAAATACCACTACTTCATGGAGGCTGCTTATGGATTATAGTAAACAGGAAGTAAGCAAAAAGAAAAAAGATCTGAGTTCAAAAAAGAAAAAGAACCATCCTTTCTTTTCTGCATTTAAAATAATAGTATTTTCACTTATAGGACTCGGCTGTATAGGAATGTGCTGTCTGTTCGGTCTTGTAAACGGTGCACTTGCATGTGCCCCTTCAATTGATTCCATTGATGTATCACCAAGCGGATATGCTACAACCGTATACGACAGCGAGGGTACTGAGATTACCCAGCTGGTTTCGTCCGGTTCAAACAGAGTCTATGTAACAATAGACGAGATTCCCGAATGTGTGCAGCATGCCTTTGTTGCCATAGAAGACAGCCGTTTTTATGAGCATAACGGTATCGATATAAAGGGTATTATCCGTGCCGCCTTTATTGGCATTACCAGCGGTGACTTTTCCGAAGGCGCAAGTACCATAACCCAACAGCTCCTAAAAAACAATGTCTTTACTACATGGACAAGTGAATCAAGTTTTGGAGAAAAACTAAAGCGTAAGATTCAGGAGCAGTACCTTGCCGTGCAGCTTGAAAAAGTAACCGATAAGGATACCATCCTCGAGAACTACCTCAATACCATAAACCTCGGCCAGAATACTCTTGGAGTACAGGCTGCTTCAAGCAGGTATTTTAATAAGGATGTTTCTGAACTGACGATTTCCGAAGCTGCCGTAATAGCATCAATCACTCAGAACCCAACAAGGTACAACCCTGTCACCAATCCCGAAGAAAATGCAACAAGACGCGAAAAGGTGCTTGGCAACATGCTGGAGCAGGGTTATATTACCGAATCCGAATACAACGAGGCTCTGGCTGATGATGTATACGACAGGATACAGGATATAAATTCCTCTTCCGAGTCTTCGGTTTATTCATACTTTGTGGATGAGCTTATAGAACAGGTTATAAACGATTTGCAGGAGCAAAAGGGATATTCCGAATCACAGGCATATAAACTTTTGTACAGCGGCGGGCTTTCAATCTATACAACCCAGGATCCGGAAATCCAGACCATCTGTGATGAAGAGTACCAGGATTCATCAAACTTCCCGGACTCTACTGAATGGACAATTACCTTTACTCTCACGATTGAACATTCGGACGGCACATACAGCTACTATGATGAGCAGTCAATGCTTTCCTACCTGAAGGCCAATGTATCGACAAGCTCTCATATGATATACAGCAGTAAAAAAGAGGCCAAAAAGGCTCTCCGTTCATATGAAAAAGCAATTATGGAAGACGGAGACACCATCCCGGAAAACGGAGAGGTCATCAGCTATGTGGCTCAGCCGCAGTCCTCAATAGTGGTAATGGATCAGTCTACCGGCGAAGTAAAGGCTATAGTCGGCGGACGCGGCAAAAAGCAGGCATCCCTGACTCTTAACCGTGCCTCCAACACCTATCGTCAGCCCGGTTCGACATTTAAGGTTGTATCCACCTTTGCGCCTGCAATAGATGCCGCCGGATACACCCTCGCATCCGTCCAGGACGATGCTCCCTACTCTTACGCTGACGGCACCACTGTACACAATTATGACAATTCATACGGCGGCTTTACAACAATCCGCAAAGCCATAATGAAGTCTATTAATATAGTAACCGTAAAGACCCTTACCGATATCACCCCTCAGCTCGGCTACAATTACCTTTTAAACTTTGGATTTTCTTCCCTGCAGGAAAGTGATATTGTGCAGTCACTCGCACTGGGAGGTATCACAAAGGGTGTATCAAACCTTGAACTTACCGCAGCCTTTGCCACAATAGCAAACGGCGGCACATATACGGAGCCTGTATTCTACACCAAAATACTTGACCATGACGGAAATGTCCTCATAGAAAATACTCCGGAGACAAGGCAAGTACTAAAGGAAACGACAGCATTTTTACTTACTGATGCCATGGAGGATGTTGTTACTAGCGGTACAGGTACTGCAGTAAACTTCGGTACTACAGCCATAGCAGGTAAAACAGGTACCACCACATCCAATGTTGACTCATGGTTTGTCGGCTACACTACCCGCTATACCTGCGGCGTATGGGGCGGATATGATACCAATGCCTCTCTCTCATCAACCACCTTTACCAAGAATCTCTGGAGGGCTGTAATGAGCCGTATTCACGAGGATATGGAATATGAGAGTTTCACGGTACCTGATGGTATTGTACAGGCCTCTGTCTGCACCAAATCCGGACTATTACCTATAGACGGTGTATGCTCAAACGACCCGAGAGGCAGTATGGTTACAACAGAATATTTTGCAAAAGGCACAGTGCCCACAGAATACTGCAACCATCATATATCCGTTACAATATGTGAGGATTCCGGTCTTATTGCCGGGGACTACTGCCCTAAGAGCAGCAAAACCACAAAAGTGTTTATAATAGACGGCTCATCCTCAACATCGGACGGCTCATACCTGTATACTGACAAATTCTCCAAGAAGGTCTGCAATGTACATGACGGC
>CAJOOU010000150.1 GCA_905236735.1 uncultured Eubacterium sp.
AAGACTTCGGACGGTGAAGGTTATGTGTCATCAGAGTATGTTGTGGTAAAGAACAGATATACATACGGTGAGACAGTGGAAGAGCAGCAGGAAAGAGAAGCCGAGGAAGCGGCAGCAGCCGAGGAGGCAGCTTCATCAAGCAGCAGCTCATCATCATCTTCTTCGTCATCGTCATCAGGCAGCAGCTCAAAGACTTATTCGGCACCATCAAGCTCAACAGGTTCGTCTGTTGTTGCCTATGCATCGCAGTTTGTCGGCAATCCGTATGTATGGGGTGGCACATCACTTACAAACGGATGTGACTGCTCGGGCTTTGTAATGAGTGTATATGCAGCATTTGGAGTATCTTTGCCGCACAGCTCGTATTCTATGAGAAGTGTCGGTACGGCGGTAGATGTATCTGCAATGGCAGCGGGAGATATAGTATGCTATGACGGCCATGTCGGTATCTACACGGGTAACGGTACTATTGTAAATGCTTTAAACTCAAGATACGGTATCACATACACCAATGTGTACTATGATAATATTATTACAGTAAGAAGAATTTTCAGTTAATTATGAAAAGAATAATAATACTTGCAACAGGAGGTACTATTGCGGGTATTGGAGAGCCCGGAAAAACCACTGGTTATGTTCCGGGCTCTCTTGATGCTTCGGAAATAGTCGGAGGGCTTCCCGGTCTTAAAGACGCCTCTGTAGAAACGATACAGATATGTAATATAAACTCGGATGATATAACGGCCCCGATATGGATACGGATGGCACGGGTGATAAATGAAATGGCCGCAGATGCTGACGGTTTTGTAGTTATGCACGGAACCGATACTATGGAGGAAACGGCGTATTTTCTGCATCTTACGGTAAAAACCGATAAGCCGGTTGTGCTGACCGGGGCAATGAAACCTGCCAGCAGCATTTCGGCCGACGGACCGGGCAATCTATATCAGGCGCTAAGGGCAGCGGCTTCGGACTGCTTAAAGGGACTTGGTGTGACCGTAGTGTTTTCCGGAAGAATATATTCCGCAAGGTATGTAACAAAGAAAAGCACATACGATAATGGTGCAATAGATGCGGGAGAAATGGGCGCTCTCGGCATTATAAGAGACGAAGAGATATTAATTTACAACAGGCCTGCCGGGCGTCATACCATTGAGACGGATTTTGATGTATCCGGAGCCGGGGATTTGCCTAAAGTATTTATAAGCTACTTTTATGCAGAATCAGACGCCGGTATTTTGGCTTATGCGGCGGCAAAATCAGAGGGTATAGTTATAGCGGGAGCCGGAGCCGGAGAATACAGTATGGCATTTAAACAGGTCATAGAGAGACTGGATATTCCGGTGGTAATAAGCTCCAGAATAAACTTTGGACCTGTTACAAAGGGGAGCCTTCTTTTGCCGGATACAATTGCCGCAGGCAATCTGACGCCGCAAAAGGCCGCGGTACTGCTAAGGCTTGCACTTATGACTACAAAGGATAAGGCTAAAATCAGAGAGTATTTTGAGGAGTACTGATGAAACGAATCAGCTCCTCTTTTTTTGTGCTAAAGTCAGTAAGCCCCATGGCGTAGAGTTTCAGATTGTTAAATGCATCCATTGAGTAAGTGCTCATCTTCATCTCACGGCTCATGGCAAATACTATGGCTCTGCCGTCTTTTTCGAGCTCAAAGGTTTTTCTGAAACACTTTTCATACATTATATGTCTGTTATCGAGGGCCTCTATTATTTTGGGATATTTCCTGAGAATTTTTGTATAAGCCTTTTTCATACCTTCGGGTTTTTTGACATAGCTTCTGGGTTTGCTTAGGATGACTATAAGCTTGTCACATCCGTCATCAAGGGCTTTTTGGACAGGAATGGCATCGGATACGCCGCCGTCATAGTAGTAACGGCCTTCAAATTCAACAGGCTTACATACTACAGGGAGGGCGCAGGATGCTTTTATGCAGGTATAGTCGTCCTGTGACATCTCGGATTTGTCAAAGTAGTGGGGGAGACCTGTTTCGGCATCGGTTGCCACAATCTTAAACTCGGCGGGATTGTTTACCATTGCTTCAAAATCGAGGGGGTCTATACCTTCTGAACCTGAAATCTCCGAATAGATCAAGTCGAGGTTAAAAAGGCTGCCTGATTTTGCGAGAGCTATCGGGCCGAAGTATGCACTATCGTGCATGTGTCTTTCATAAAATCTGAGATTTCGCCCTCTTTGACCTGCTAAAAAAGAGGCGGTGTTTGCCGAACCGGCAGAGACACCTATGGCATAGTCCGGGGTTATATTTTCGTCAATCAGTCTGTCGAGTATGGCAGCACCGTAAGCACATTTCATACCGCCGCCTTCTACAACAAGTCCAAGTTTCATAGTTTGTCATCTCCTGTTAAGAAATCTTTCTCTTATTATATTATGGGCAAAAATAAAAGAAAACATACGAAATTGCGAAAGTGTCATACTTTGTTCTTATTTTGGTGTTAGAATGTAAAAAGATAGGAGAATAAAGATATGACAGGACTTACAAGTGCCGAAGCGGCCAGAGCGGCCAAAGAGGGCAACATTAATATTCAGCCGGACAAAACGGCTAAAACAACAAAAGATATAATAAAAGAAAACACATTTACATATTTCAATCTTATATTTCTGATTCTGGCGGTAATGCTTGTTATAGCAGGAGCGTTTAAGGAACTGACCTTTCTGCCGGTAATTATTGCTAATGCACTGATAGGTATAATCCAAGAACTGCATGCAAAAAAAGTGCTGGACGAACTGTCAATTTTAAATGAGCCGGTAAGCACGGTAATAAGAGACGGTGAAATGAAAAGAATTTCCATAGAAAAGCTTGTACTGGGCGATGTGATTGTGCTTGAGGCAGGCTGCCAGATACCGGCTGACGGAGAGGTGATAGAGGGGGAAATATATGTAAATGAAGCCCTTCTTACAGGAGAATCCGATGAGATTGTAAAAAGGGCAGGAGCCGGTGTTATGTCCGGAAGTTTTGTGGCGAGCGGAAAGTGCCTGTGCCGATTGACAAAGGTGGGTGAAAACTCATATATTTCAAAGCTTATGGCAAGAGCCAGGAAGTTAAAAAAAGGCGAACAGTCCGAGATGATAAGGGCGATAAACCGCCTGGTTATGATAGCCGGTATAACGATAGTACCTATAGGAATCGGTCTTTTTTATCAGAGTTTTAAGCTTCAGGGACTTGGATTTACAGACAGTGTAACGGGTATGGTGGCGGCTCTTATAGGAATGATTCCGGAGGGAATATATCTTCTTGTAAGTATAGCTCTCGCAATAAGTGCAACAAGACTGGCAGGCAAAAAAGTCATGCTGCATGATATGAAAAGCACAGAGACACTTGCCAGAGTAGATGTGCTTTGCGTGGACAAAACAGGTACCGTTACCGATAACAGTATGCTTGTGACAGATGTCGTGACAAGTGAAGGTATATCGCAGGAAGATGCAGAAAACTATAAGAAATTAATGGGAGATTATATTCGAGCACTTCCGGATAACAATATTTCAATGGATGCACTTCGCAGCTATTTTAAAGAAGGAAACGGGAAAAATTCAACCGATATCTTCCCGTTCTCGTCAAAATATAAGTACAGCTCTGTGGGCTTTGGTGATGATGTTTATCTTTTGGGGGCTCCGGAGTTTGTTTTGCGGGGAGAGTATGAAAAACATTCTGCGAAGATAGAAGAATTCGCTAAAAAAGGATACAGGGTTTTGGTATTTGGAAAATATTCCGAGAACATAGTGCCAAAGGGGGGCATAAATGCGCCTGTAACACCGATTTTTTATCTGTGTTTGCAAAATCCCATAAGAGAAAACGCAAAAGATACCTTTGCTTATTTCAAAAAGCAGGGAGTTGAGATAAAGGTGATTTCCGGAGATAATCCTATTACCGTATCAAGGGTGGCATCAGAGGCCGGTATAGAAGGAGCAGAAAATTATGTGGATATGACAACCTTAAATTCTGATGCTGCAATAGAAGAGGCGGCCGTAAAATACACCGTATATGGCAGAACAAGTCCGGAAGCCAAGCAAAAGCTTGTAAAGGCTTTAAAAAGAGCAGGCAGGACGGTTGCTATGACCGGAGACGGTGTAAATGATATACTTGCAATGAGAAGCGCCGATTGTTCAATTGCTATGGCAACAGGAAGTGATGCAGCAGCGCAGGCAGCTCAGGTTGTGCTTTTGGATTCGGATTTTTCTCATATGCCGGAGATAGTCTCTGAAGGAAGAAGGACTATAAATAATATTGAGCGCTCAGCAACTCTTTTCCTTGTGAAGAATATCTTTTCCTTCCTCTTATCGCTTTTTACCATAGTAAATGTGCTGGTCTATCCCCTTATGCCGTCTCAGGTGTCCCTGGTGAGCCTGTTCAACATAGGAATACCGGCGTTCTTCCTTGCAGTAGAACCCAACAATAAGAAAATAGAAGGACATTTCTTAAAGAGGGTGCTTATTAAGGCTATGCCTGCTGCACTTACTGACTTTTTTGCAATAGCGGCAATGGTGGTATTTGGAAACACCTTTGGTGTAAGCGAAGAGGATATATCCGTAGCTTCGACCTTCCTTCTTGCAATCGTGGGATTTATGATTCTGTGGAGAATAAGTGCCCCTATGAACAGATACCATATGGTGGTAATAGGAGGGTGCATAGCAGGTATTATAATTGCGGCATTAGGCTTCAGTGACCTGTTTTCAATAAC
>CAJOOU010000151.1 GCA_905236735.1 uncultured Eubacterium sp.
AGAGTCTGGCCGTCCTTAAATTCTTTTATGATTTCATCTGCAGTATATAATTTGCCAAGTCTTTCCTCGTTCATTATTACCTCCGTTTTAACTCAGACTAAGTTAAATAGCGATGGCATATGACCATCGCTATTAATATTGTCAATATGTATATTACAATGTTTCGAGGAGTCCTGCAATCCTTTCCATGGCCTCTTTGGTACTTTCGTGACTTCCGAATGATGTGAGTCTGAAGAAGTTCTTGCCGTTTTCGCCAAAGCCCGCACCCGGTGTACCGACCACCTGTACTTTGTTTAAGAGAACATCAAAGAAATCCCAGCTGTCCATATTATTCGGGCATTCGAACCATATGTATGGAGAATGAGCACCACCGAAGTAGCGGATACCGTATTTCTCAAGGGTATCTGAGATGGTCCTGGCATTCTCTTTATAATATGCAATATTTTTCTGGCACTGAGCCATCCCTTCCTTGGTAAATACTGCGGCAGCGCCCTTTTGTACGATGTAGGATGTACCGTTAAATTTTGTGGACTGACGGCGGAGCCACATAGCATTAAGGCTCATATCATCACCGCGTGAGTTTTTAAACTTAAGGTCTTTAGGAACAACGGTGTATCCGCATCTGGTACCTGTAAATCCTGCTGTCTTTGAAAGTGAGCAGAACTCTATGGCGCATTTTTTTGCCCCCTCAATGGCAAAGATACTTCTTGGAAGAGAAGGATCTGATATAAAGGCTTCGTAGGCAGCATCAAAGAGAATAACCGCATCATTTTTAAGAGCGTATTCCACCCATTTTTCAAGCTGTTCTTTATTGTATACCGCACCTGTAGGGTTGTTTGGTGAGCAGATATAAATAACATCGGCATGAATATTATCATCCGGCATCGGAAGGAAATTGTTTTCAGCGTTACCTGACATATAGGTAACATTTTTACCTGACATAATATTTGTATCCACATAAACCGGATACACAGGGTCCGGAACGAGTATGGTATTATCGGCATCAAAGAGCTCTGTGATATTTCCCGTATCACTCTTTGCTCCGTCTGAGATAAAGATTTCGCCGGTCTCGACATTTACGCCGAAAGATTTGTAGTAGTCAGAGATAGCATTTCTGAGGAATTCGTGTCCCTGCTCCGGGCCGTACCCCTGGAAGGTTTCGGCCTTTCCCTGATCATCAACTCCTTCGTGAAGGGCTTTTATCACATCCTCTGAAAGAGGAAGGGTGACATCGCCGATTCCAAGGCGGATAACTTTTTTATCAGGGTTGGCTTTGGAATATGCATTTACTCTGTTGGCTATTTCGGCGAAGAGATAGCTTTCTTTAATATTTAAATAATTTTCATTTAATTTTGGCATAATAACAACTCCTTTATAAATTGTACGCTACTAAATATCATACCAAAATGCTTTAGCTGTGTAAAGCGTTTTGGAGATATAATGTATCGAATATATCAAGCCGTTTTATAAGTAAAATCTATATGGTAACGCCTTGCATATCAGAACAAAAGGCGATATAATTCAAATTGATTGTATAAAATTAATTAAGGAGGATAAAAATGCAGGAAGTTTACGACTTTTTAAAGAAATGTGAAACATATTATTTGGCAACGGTAGACGGGGATCAGCCAAGAGTAAGACCTTTTGGTACCATTGATTTGTTTGAGGGCAAACTCTATATCCAGACAGGTAAGGTAAAGGAGGTATCAAAACAGCTCCATAATAATCCAAAGGCAGAGATTTGTGCTTTTGGAGAGGGTAAATGGCTTAGAGTTGCAGGAAAACTGGTAAGCGATGACCGAATAGAAGCTAAGAAGCATATGCTTGATGCATATCCAAGTCTTCAGGCTATGTACTCACCGGAGGATGACAATACCGAGGTGCTTTATTTTGAGGATGCGACAGCGACCTTTTCTTCATTTACAGATGAGCCGAAGGTAATAAAACTCTAATCAGGCTGTTTTAAGGCGTATGTATTAAGCTCCCGTCAGCCAAAGTAAGATGCCTTTGACTTTTTTGAGAAGACAGGTGTATAATGGCAAAGTCGAGTAGCTTTAGAGCGTAAATCCGGACAGGATTTGCGCTCTTTTTTATGATATAGGAAATTTCTCCGAAATTCCTATATCACAAAAAGCGCTCCGCTATGGATGCGCACTCGCGCGATAGGAATATGTTGCCTTCAGCAACCGCGCTCGGCGCGAGCATGTTGCAAGCA
>CAJOOU010000152.1 GCA_905236735.1 uncultured Eubacterium sp.
CGCCGATATTCATTATCATATATGCTATGGCTTTACCTATGGATGCCTGAGGTCTTGTATATGGAGAAATCAGGTTGCGACCGGTGTTTATTCCTATATCGTTTCTTATTGGACCGCTTATTACTGCAGTCGGCATCCAGGTCGCATTTGAACAGGTCCAGCCTTCAAGATAAAGATTTGGGTCGTCCATTGCTTCGACAGCTGCTATAAGCAGCGGCATATAGGTAGGCTTGCAACCGGCGAGCAGACCGTTTATAGCAATTTTTTCAACAGTAGCATGACCAAGCATAGGAGGAAGGTCCGCTACAACATAGTCCGGAGACAGGTCTGTGCCTTTAAGCATCTCGTCTATGTTTTCCCTTGTAGGTGGGATGACCGGAGAGCCGTTTGTCCAGCCGTTTTCGTAGTACCAGTCGTTTATTTCCTCATAAGTGCCCGTGAATGTAACCTCTGAATAATCCTTAAGAGTTTTCGGTGTTTTTTCATCTTCGGTAAGAGGTGCCGTAAGAGCATCTAAAATATCCGGAAGCATATCCGCAATTTTTTGTCTGTAGGTCGCTATTGTCCATTCATTACAGTCTACAAGCGGCGGTACGAATCCAGGACCGTCATAGGTTACTATCCTTAGGTCAGGATATTGTCTTGCTCCCGCGCCTTTTCTGGCAGATGTTACATACTGGATTTTGGATAATAATACCGCTGGTACGCCAAGGCTTTCTATATGAGCAAAGTTATATCCCATATATAAAGCGCAGGATCCCATATCCGCGCCGACACCGATTACGGTATCTACACCTTTTATCCATTCTAAAAACGCGGGATAATGCTCCGGATCTGTATGAATGTCTGTCTGATCCGTTATATAGGTATAGTGTGAAAACTTGGTATCAGGCAATACTTTAGACAGCTGCCTTTCGAGCTCATGCATAAAAAAGGGATGATATTCTTTAAAAGATGCATACATTCCTATTGTTTTTCCCTTTAAATCAGAGACTCTTGGGCTGATAGTTTTTTTATTTAGATATTCGCTTTTTCCCCAAGGCGAATATACCGTATATTTTTCCATGTTTTATTCCTCCAATATATTATTTGTTTTTTACTATTTCTCCATTATGCATAACAAAGACAATGTGTCCGGGCTCGAATGCCTTAAAAGATGAATCAATTGAAAGATCGGTAGCTATAATGTCAGCGTCTTTTCCGACTTCTATAGATCCTTTTTTCTCACCGACTCCTATAATATTTGCAGTATCTATTGTGCAGGCTTTTATTACATCATTGACTGAAAGTCCGGCTTTTATTAAGAGTTTGAGTTCATGTATAGGAATGCCGGCTGTTTCTTCAGGAGCCTGTTCATGCATGTAGTCTGTTCCAACACTCATAGGAATTCCGGCTTTATATAATTTGTTTATATTTGATATTACAGCACCCATTATGTCTTCTCCGGTCATTTTTGAAACCTGGTCAAATATTGAAGCTGTAGTATTAAAGGCCATTCCACTTTCTTTAACAATTAGTATATCTTCATCTGTAAGATTGTTGGTTGGTGTATGACCGGATTCAGTCAGTCCCCACATAGCTGCTTTAACAAAGTTGTCACGTTTAGTTATATGTGCACATGAATGTACACCACGCACTTTAGCCTGATTACATATTGCTTTAAAAACATCTTCTGGCAGATAATCCAAAGGATTATTAATATCCATTCCATAATCAAGGCCTGTTTTTACCTGATCTGCCCCGCAATTTATCATATCGTCAACTGCACTTTGAGCAGCATCCGGCGTGGGATTTATAACATATCCAATTTGTGCGCCCGAAGGATGAACTGCACCATAACTATTCTTGCTGCAAATAAATTTACCGCTTGTAATAATATCCGGGAATTCCGGAGAACGTTTTTGGGATAGCCATTTGGTGTATGTGGTAAATGATCCTTCATTTGTCATACCCATATCTCTGACAGTGGTACATCCGCCCTGTACAAAAGCTTTAATATTGTCATCAGATAAAGGACCATTTACACCATATAAATGAACATGTGCATTAAAAAAACCCGGAAGAATGATTTTGCCGTTCATGTTTACAACAAATGCATCATCTTCTTCAATAACAGAATCAATTTTTGAAATGATTCCATCGGTTATGAGGATATCATTTTTTCCGGCACCCCATATGTCAGCTTGTTTTAAAAGTGTTTTTTTCATTTAGACATATCTCCTATTTGGATTGTATGAGTAATTTGCAATTTATATATGGGGTAAGAGAGATAACATATAAACCACAAATTACTCTTGCTATCAGTATATTTAAATCTGGAACAAAATAAAAATACGAATAATTCATAAGAATGATAGATAAAAGCTATTAATTTGATACAAAAACTGTATTGGACGGGAATATATTAAATTAGTAAAGTGAACTTGGGGTAAGTAATAATGTATTAAGGATGGGAGGTATTTTATAATGACATCTAGTGTAACTCTATCTGCGATTGCAATAGTATTGGCAATTGTGTTGTTTATTTTTCTATGTATGAAAGGTGTAAATGCGATAGTAGTATGTTGCCTTTCGACTGCTTTGGTGGCGTTATTTGCCATTGGTGGTTTCCAAGAAAACTTTTTTAATGTATTCATGTCCGGAACAGTAGAATTCTTACAGAACATGCTTCTGATTTATATTTCTGGAGCAGTGTTTGGTGGAGTGCTTAATGCATCGGGA
>CAJOOU010000153.1 GCA_905236735.1 uncultured Eubacterium sp.
CCCTTACCTTTAAGCATATCGGAAAGTGACTTGAGCGCTCTGTTACCCGGACCTGTTACCGGACGACCGCGTCTGCCGTTATCAATGAGGGCATCAACAGCCTCCTGCAGCATTCTCTTTTCATTACGAACAATGATGTCCGGAGCTCCAAGGTCAAGGAGTCTCCTCAAACGGTTGTTTCTGTTAATAATTCTTCTGTATAAATCATTAAGGTCGGATGTCGCAAATCTGCCACCGTCAAGCTGCACCATCGGGCGAAGATCCGGTGGGATAACAGGAATAACCGTCATTATCATCCACTCCGGCTTGTTTCCTGACTCACGGAATGCTTCCACAACCTCAAGTCTCTTTATAATTCTTGCACGTTTCTGACCTGTAGCATCTTCAAGTCCACTCTTAAGTTCCTCTGATTCTTTGTCAAGGTCAATCGCCTTAAGGAGCTCCAGAATAGCTTCAGCACCCATTCCTACTCTAAAAGAACTGCCGTAAGTCTCGCGGGCATCCTGATACTCGCTTTCTGTAAGCACCTGCTTATACATAAGGTTTGTATCACCGGCATCAAGTACGATGTATGATGCGAAGTAAAGTACTCTCTCAAGAGTTCTCGGCGAAAGGTCAAGAATAAGTCCCATACGGCTCGGGATACCCTTAAAGTACCATATGTGAGATACCGGGGCAGCAAGCTCAATTCTTCCCATACGCTCTCTACGCACGCTAGCCTTGGTGATTTCTACACCGCACCTGTCGCAGACAACGCCTTTATAACGGATTTTTTTATATTTACCGCAGTGGCATTCCCAGTCCTTGCTTGGTCCGAAAATCTTCTCACAGAAAAGACCGTCCTTTTCCGGCTTTAATGTTCTGTAATTTATGGTTTCAGGCTTTATTACCTCACCCCTTGACCATTTAATAATGGTTTCGGGCGACGCGAGTCCGATTTTTATCGCGTCAAAGCTGTATGCCTGGTTCATTTTAGCACCGCTATTATCAGCCAATTTATTCACGCCCCTTTCTACTCTTCGTCATAATCGCCGTCATATACTGCAGCAAGTTCATCCTCAACATATTCTTCGGTAAACTCGTCCTCATATACTTCTTCCGGCTCTTCTTCTATATTTTCAAGCTGTCCGTCTTCGGTAAACTCCTGCTTGGTATAGCCGTGAGCCTCAAAGCTCTCGTTCTTCTCATAGCCAAAGTCCTTATCCGAACCTAAGATTGCATTTATATTGGTGTTACCGTATTCGCTGGTCTCGATAAGCTCTACTTCCTCACGGTTTTCATCAAGCACCTTGACATCAAGTCCGAGAGACTGGAGCTCCTTAAGGAGCACCTTGAATGATTCCGGTATGCCCGGTTCAGGTATATTGTCTCCTTTGATAATTGCTTCGTATGTCTTAACACGGCCTACAACATCATCGGATTTGACTGTAAGTATCTCCTGAAGGGTGTAAGATGCACCATAAGCCTCAAGAGCCCAAACTTCCATCTCTCCGAAACGCTGTCCACCGAACTGTGCCTTACCACCGAGCGGCTGCTGGGTAACAAGTGAGTACGGACCGGTTGAACGGGCATGAATCTTATCATCAACAAGGTGATGAAGTTTGAGATAATGCATGTGTCCGATTGTAACAGGACTGTCAAAGTATTCTCCCGTACGACCGTCACGAAGCCTTACCTTACCGTCTCTTGAAATCGGAACGCCCTTCCAGAGTGCTCTGTGCTGTCTGTTATCTGAAAGATACTCCATTACCTCAGGCAGCAGTTCTGCCTTATGCAGAGAGCTGAAAGTAGGAGCCTTCTTGTCGTATTCTTTTCTTTCCTTTTCAGCAATTTCTTTTGCTTCTTTATCATCAAAAGGTAGATTGACATAGTCATTCGCCAAATCAAGCGTATCCATAATGTCATTCTCCTTTGCGCCGTCAAATACCGGTGTGGCAATGTTAAAACCAAGAGCCTTCGCAGCAAGAGAAAGATGTATCTCAAGCACCTGTCCGATGTTCATTCGCGAAGGCACGCCGAGCGGATTAAGCACGATATCGAGTGGGCGGCCATTCGGAAGGAACGGCATATCCTCTACCGGAAGCACACGGGAAACGACACCCTTGTTACCATGACGACCGGCCATCTTATCACCAACCGAAATCTTTCTCTTCTGAGCTATATAGATTCTTACGGCCTGATTTACTCCCGGAGAAAGTTCGTCTCCGTTTTCTCTTGTAAATACCTTGGCATCTACTACAATGCCATATTCACCGTGTGGCACTTTAAGAGAAGTATCTCTGACCTCACGGGCCTTTTCTCCGAAGATGGCACGAAGAAGTCTTTCTTCAGCTGTAAGTTCGGTTTCTCCCTTAGGTGTTACCTTACCTACAAGAATATCGCCGGCCTGCACCTCAGCACCGATTCGGATGATTCCTCTTTCGTCGAGATCCTTAAGGGCATCATCGCCTACGCCCGGTACATCGCGGGTAATCTCTTCCGGTCCGAGCTTTGTATCTCGTGACTCTGTCTCATATTCCTCAACATGGATTGATGTATATACATCCTCCTGTACAAGTCTCTCACTGAGAAGGACAGCATCCTCGTAGTTATAGCCTTCCCATGTCATAAATCCGATAAGAGGGTTCTTACCAAGGGCAAGCTCTCCTCCGGATGTGGAAGGTCCGTCAGCAATAACTTCACCCGCTTCAACATGATCACCTCTGTTTACTATAGGTCTCTGGTTGTAGCAGTTGCTCTGGTTTGAGCGCTCAAATTTGCTGAGATGGAAGGTCTCTGTCTCCTTTGTATCGTCATATCTGATAACGATTTCGTTCGATACAACTTTTTCAATTGTGCCGGCTCTTTTAGCTACCACGCATACACCGGAGTCTACTGCCGTCTTAGGCTCCATTCCGGTACCTACTACAGGCGCTTCGGTTGTAAGAAGCGGCACTGCCTGACGCTGCATGTTAGAACCCATAAGTGCACGGTTGGCATCGTCGTTCTCAAGGAAAGGAATGAGTGCTGTAGCCACCGAGAATACCATCTTCGGCGACACATCCATGTAATCAAACATGGTCTTTTCATACTCCTGTGTCTCCTCACGGAAACGACCTGAAACCGAATTTCTGACAAAGTGGCCATCACTGTCAAGCTGCTCATTAGCCTGCGCAACATGATAGTTGTCCTCTTCATCTGCAGTCATATATACAACTTCCTCAGTAACCCTCGGGTTCTGCGGATCTGTTTTATCTATCTTTCTGTACGGAGCCTCAATAAATCCGTACTCATTGATTCTCGCATACGAAGCAAGAGAGTTGATAAGTCCGATGTTCGGTCCTTCAGGGGTCTCAATCGGGCACATTCTTCCATAGTGCGAATAGTGTACATCTCGCACCTCAAATCCTGCACGGTCTCTTGAAAGACCACCCGGTCCAAGGGCTGAAAGTCTTCTCTTATGTGTAAGCTCACCAAGCGGATTGTTCTGATCCATGAACTGTGAAAGCTGTGATGAACCAAAGAACTCTTTTACCGCTGCCGTTACCGGCTTGATGTTAATAAGACTCTGAGGAGTAATATTCTCCTGATCCTGAGTTGTCATTCTCTCTCTTACAACTCTCTCAAGTCTTGAAAGACCGATTCTGTACTGGTTCTGGAGAAGTTCTCCGACCGCACGGATTCGTCTGTTTCCAAGGTGATCGATATCGTCACTGTTTCCGATGCCATACTCTAAATGAATATTGTAGTTAATCGATGCAAGGATATCTTCTTTTGTAATATGCTTAGGCACAAGCTCATGAATCTGCTTTTTCATAGCAGCCACCCTGTCTTCATGAGACTCACATTCTTCGAGGATCTGTACAAGAAGCGGATAGTATACTCTCTGATCTATTCCAAGTTCTTCTTTTGTAATATCGCAGAAATTCTCAATGTGAACCATCATATTTGAAAGGACTTTTACCTTGCGCTCTTCTGCCTGTACCCATACATACGGAACCGCCGTATCCTGAATAGCATCAGCCATATCGCGGGATACAGTCATGCCCTTCTCGGCTACAATTTCGCCTGTAGAGGCATCCACTACATCCTCAGCAAGTACATGTCCCGAAAGACGGTTTCTGAAAGAAAGCTTTTTGTTGAATTTATAGCGTCCGACTCTGGCAAGGTCGTATCTTCTTGCGTCAAAGAACATACTGTTAATAAGCCCCTCAGCACTTTCTACAGTGAGCGGCTCGCCCGGACGGATTTTTTTGTACAACTCCAGGAGACCTCTCTCATAAGAGCCGTCTCCTGATTCTGCGTTTATCGAAGGATCTTTGGCAAAGCTGGCCAGAATCTTCGGTTCTTCACCAAACAAATCTATAATCTCGGCGTTGGTACCGATACCAAGCGCACGGATAAGCACGGTAATAGGAACCTTTCTGGTTCTGTCTACGCGCACATAAAATACATCATTGGAGTCAGTTTCATACTCAAGCCATGCACCCCTGTTCGGGATGACAGTTGCCGAATACAGAGTCTTACCGATTTTATCACGGCTTATACCATAATAGATACCGGGTGAACGAACAAGCTGACTGACGATAACTCGCTCAGCTCCGTTGATAACGAAGGTACCTGTCTCGGTCATAAGCGGCAGGTCGCCCATAAAAATCTCATGCTCGTTTATCTCATCCAGCTCTTTATTGTAAAGTCTTACCTTTACCTTAAGCGGAGCTGCATAAGTAGCATCCCTCTCCTTACACTCTGCGATAGTATACTTCTTGTCTTCCTCGCAAAGAGTAAAGTCTACGAATTCCAGACTCAGGTGGTCACTGTAATCGGAAATCGGGGAAATGTCCTCAAACACCTCTTTGAGTCCCTCGCTCAAGAACCACTGATATGAGTTTTTCTGCACCTCAATCAGGTTTGGCATTTCAAGAACTTCCTTCTGTCTCGAGTAGCTCATTCGAATACCTTTGCCGGATTCAATCGGGCGTATTCTGTTTTTCTCCATTGACGCATCACCTCTCGTATATTTATTTTGCAGGCATACCCTAAAAATAGGCATAGTACACCCACCGCACCATAAAAGTGCAACTTATACTATACAACAATTCATCTCCTTATGCAAGAATTATTTTTAAAAAATTATTGCAAAATATTATCAAAGCCCACAATCTGCATTTAAAGCAAAAAAGGCGGGAACAAATCGTTCCCGCCTTAAAAACATACGTAGGATGATTACTTAAGTGTAACCTTTGCTCCTTCAGCTTCAAGCTTAGTCTTGATGTCTTCAGCTTCTGCCTTCTCAGCACCTTCTTTGAGTACCTTCGGTGCGCCGTCAACAACTTCCTTAGCTTCTTTAAGTCCAAGGCCTGTAACCTCACGAACAACCTTGATAACCTTAACTTTGTTAGGACCTACTTCTGTAAGTTCTACATCGAATGAATCCTTATCATCTCCGCCTGCTGCATCTCCGCCTGCTGCTGCTGCAACTACAACGCCTGCTGCTGCCGATACGCCGAATTCTTCTTCACAAGCCTTTACAAGCTCGTTTAACTCTAATACTGTAAGCTCTTTGATAGCATCAATGATTTCTGCTGATGTTAATTTTGCCATTTTTATTTCCTCCATTTAAAAATTTAATAATATGTTTCAGTAAATATATACTATTTTACTCTTCTGCAGGTGCTGCAGCTTCTTCTGCCGGAGCCTCTTCTGTAGCCGGAGCTTCTTCAGCTGCCGGTGCCTCCTCTGCTGCTGCCTCTGCCGGAGCTGCTTCTCCGGCACCACCCTTGTCAGCAAGCTGCTGCATAACGCGAGCGAAGTTTGCGATAGGTGACTGGATAGAACCAAGTAACTTTGAAAGAAGTTCTTCTCTTGATGGAACCTTTGCTACTTCAGCGATTCCTGCTGCATCATAGAAGTTTCCTTCTACAATACCGGCCTTAAGCTCTAACTTTGGAGCTGTCTTGGCGAACTTGGCCAAAACTCTTGCCGGTGCAGTTGCATCATCCTTTGAAATAGCAATAGCACTCGGTCCTTTAAGTGAATCTGTCAAAGACTCAAACTCAGTATCTTTGAACGCAAATGTCATCATTGTGTTCTTATATACTTTATATATAACGCCGGCTTCTCTGAGTTCTTTACGAAGACGGGTGTCCTCTTCAACTGTAAGGCCGCGATAGTCAACTAATACTACTGACTGAGCGTCTTTTACATTTTCAATAATGTCCTGAACTATTGGCTGTTTTTCTGCAACCTTTGCCATGATTTTTCCTCCTTTAATTATTTTTACGGAATTTAAAAATCCCTTACCGCCGCAAAGACAGTAAGGGATATTAATCACAAAATAATACTGATTACATCCTCGGCAAGCTCTTAAAAAGATTACGCCTTAGCACTTGCTGTCTTCGGGTAGTTTTCAATCACGAACGCCATTATAGCATTCATTTATATTGGTTGTCAACCATAAAAGCAAATTACTTTTATGCGAACTTAGCTGTGTTAACCTTAACACCCGGTCCCATTGTAGGAGCGATTGATAAGCTCTTGATGTATGTTCCCTTGAGTGAAGAAGGTTTTGCTTTTACGATTGCATCCATAAGCGTCTGGAAGTTGTCGTTTAACTGTTCTGCTGTAAAAGAAGCTTTTCCGATTGGAACATGAATAATATTTGTTTTATCCAGACGATACTCAATCTTACCTGCTTTAATATCAGCGATAGCCTGTGCAACATCCATTGTAACCGTGCCGGCCTTCGGGTTTGGCATTAATCCCTTAGGTCCAAGTACACGACCGAGTCTTCCGACAACGCCCATCATGTCAGGTGTAGCAACAACTACATCAAACTCAAACCATCCTTCATTCTGAATCTTCGGAATGAGTTCTTCTCCTCCTACATAATCAGCTCCGGCTGCCTCAGCCTCGTCAACTTTGTTACCCTTTGCAAATACAAGAACTCTTACAGACTTACCTGTTCCGTGAGGAAGTACTACAGCGCCTCTGATCTGCTGCTCTGCATGACGACCATCACATCCTGTTCTGATATGAGCTTCAATTGTCTCATCAAACTTAGCCTTTGAAACCTTCTTTGCAAGTTCGATTGCTTCTTCCGGATCGTAGAGCGTATTTCTGTCAATAAGCTTTGCGCTCTCTGTATACTGTTTACTATGTTTCATAATTGCCTCCTAGTGGTATTAACGGGAGTCGCCCTCCCACTCTAAAAAACTACTGTTCTACTGTTACACCCATTGATCTGCATGTACCTGCGATCATGCTCATTGCAGCTTCTACAGATGCTGCATTTAAGTCGGGCATCTTTGTCTCAGCGATTTCCTTAAGCTGTGCCTGTGTGATTGTAGCAACCTTTGTTTTGTTCGGCACGCCTGAACCGGACTGAATTTTGCAAGCTTTCTTAATCAGTACCGGTGCCGGTGGAGTCTTTGTTACAAAACTGAAACTCTTATCTGCATAAACAGTGATTACTACAGGGATGATTGTGTCTCCCATATCCGCTGTTTTTGCATTAAACTGCTTTGTGAATTCTACTATGTTTACACCATGCTGTCCAAGTGCAGGACCAACTGGTGGTGCCGGTGTAGCTTTGCCGGCAGGAATCTGTAATTTGATATATCCTTCTACTTTCTTTGCCATGACTGGTCAAATCTCCTTTCTTACAGCTTTTGAACTTCTGCGAAACTTATTTCTACCGGTGTCTCGCGACCGAATAACTCAACATTGATTGTGACTGTCTGTTTGCTCTGGTTCATCGCCTGCACAATACCAACCGTATCTTTCCAGACTCCGCCGATAACCGAAATGGTATCACCTTCCTTAAAGTCTACGACAATATCGTCCACCTTGATTCCAAGCGGCTTCATCTCTGCCTCGGTAAGCGGTACCGGTTTTGACCCCGGTCCCACAAAGCCTGTAACTCCTCGCGTATTGCGGACTACAAACCAGGTGTCGTCATTCATAATCATATTGATAAGGACATAACCCGGGAACAACTTCTTCTGGGAAGACTTTCTGGCACCGTTCTTTATTTCGACAACATCCTGCATAGGAACCCGAACCTCGAAAATCTGGTCTTCCAGATGTCTGTTTTCAATTGCCTTATCAATATTTGCTTTTACCTTATTCTCATATCCGGAATAAGTATGAACCACATACCAGTTTGCCTCTGCCATTTGAATGCACCCTTTCTTTATAATCCAACTATAAAATCAATACCGTACTTAACGATTGTATCAACAACCGCAATAATGATTCCCACTACTACAGTTACTGCTACAACTGCAATCGTCTGCTTTGTAGTTGTTTCACGAGTAGGCCAGATAATCTTGGAGAACTCTCCCTTAAGACCATCAAACCAGCTCTTTTTTACAGTGCTTTCTGTCTTTTCGTTTCCCATTTTTTCACATCCTTTTCTTCCCGACAAAAATCAGACTACTTTGTCTCCTTATGCAAGGTATGAGCCTTGCAGAATTTACAATACTTCTTTGTCTCCATTCTGTCCGGATGGTTTTTCTTTTCTTTGGTCATGTTGTAATTACGCTGCTTGCATTCCGTACATGCCAATGTGATTTTTACACGCACAACTTCCACCTCCGTTTGATTTAAAGTTTTTCGGACACTAAAAAAAGGCTTTCGCCTTTCATGTCCATGCTTCCATCGCCCATCCATATTAGCATAGGGGCTGACCTAAGTCAACCCCTATTTTCTATAGATATATAGTATTTCTATCTGTGAAGTACTTTTGAAAGTACCATTGCTATCGTTCCGGCAAGAACGCATCCTATAACCGCTTCTACTGTTGCCTGCACACCAACCATGGCAATAACAAAAGAAAATGCATTCCCCACATTATAAGTGCTTACCAGGTTCTGTACATAGTCCGTGTTGTAGAAAAACAGGCAGAGTATTGTCATAAAGAACACTGTATTAAACAAAGGCATAAGCGCTCCCGTAATATAGTATGAAACTCCTTTGAGCTTCCCTTTGTTAATAAGCGTAAATATCCAGCTTACAAGTGCAGCATCCAAAACTCTTGCCACTACTGCCGTAAAAAATACTCCGGCCGGATTAATAACAAAAAGCGCTGACAAAAGTCCGCTTGCTCCCGTAAGTGCGCTGACAAAACTGTTAAGCCCGAATACCAGTCCGCAGACAATGCCTGCGCCCGGCCCTATAAGCATTGCAGCAAGTGCCACCGGAACCGTTACTATTGAAATCTTTAAAAACGGTGTCGGTATAGTACCTAAAATAGTGTTGCTCATTATGAGCACGATTGCTATCATGAGAGCAGTTTCCACCATGTAGCGTGTTTTGCTTGCAGATCCGACTGACTCTGTCTTGCGGTCCGCTGTCATTGTGTTTTCCATATTTAATTCTCCTTTTATATAAGCTGCCGTTCC
>CAJOOU010000154.1 GCA_905236735.1 uncultured Eubacterium sp.
CCCATGGCGATACCGACATCGGCTCTTGCTATAACGGGGGCATCGTTTATGCCGTCACCGACAAATGCGAGATGGCTTTTGGTTTGAACTGTTTCTTTTAAAAGTTTTTCAACCTGTTCCACCTTTTCGCCAGGCAAAAGCTCGGATATCACAGTATCTATTCCTGTTTCTTTTCCTACAGATTCAGCACTAATCTGTCTGTCGCCTGTCAGCATAACGGCGTTTTTAACTCCGGCTGATTTTATAGCGGAAACAGCCTCTTTAGCGCCTTCTTTTATTTCATCGGATATAACTATACAGCCCATATACCGGCCGCCCTGGGCTACATATATATGTGTGCCTGCGGAGGTAATATTTTCATAGGAAATACCGTGTTCATGCATCAGCTTATCATTGCCGAGCAGGGTATTTTGACCGTCTATAGTGACATTTATACCGTAGCCTGCCGTTTCTTTGGCATCGGATATTCTTGAGGTGTCGATATCTTTGCCGTATTTTTCGATAATTGAAACAGCAATAGGGTGATTTGAAAAACTCTCTCCGAGAGCTGCAATTTCCAGCAGCGTGTCGGCAGGTACATCTTCAGACGGAATAACTTCTGTCACATTAAATACTCCCTTTGTGAGAGTTCCTGTTTTGTCAAATACAACGGTGTTTAAGGATGCAGCTGTCTCTATGTAGTTTCCGCCTTTAACAAGTATACCGTGTTTTGAAGCGGCTCCAATGCCTCCGAAAAATCCGAGGGGTACGGAAATAACAAGGGCGCAGGGGCAGGAGATTACAAGGAAGATGCAAGCTCTTTTTATCCAGTCTGCCCACACATGCAAATCACCGCCTAAAACAAGAGGCGGAAGCAGGGCTAGGACTACAGCACCCACAGTTACTATAGGAGTGTAGTATTTGGCAAACTTTGTGATGAAGTTTTCCGTTTTTGCCTTTCTTGTTGAGGCGTTTTCCACGAGCTCCAATATTTTTGCAACTGTCGAGTCGTCGAACTCTTTGGTGGTACGCACCTTTAAAGTACCTTCTCCGTTTACGCATCCGCTGATAATGTTCTCGCCTTCGCCAATGCGCCTTGGCACGGACTCTCCGGTAAGAGCAGAGGTATCGAGGAAGGAGGTTCCTTCCGTAACTACTCCGTCGAGAGGCACCTTTTCCCCGGGTTTTATTACAATAATACTACCTATTTCGACATCATCAGGGTTCACTTTTGAGACTGCACCGTCTGTTTCGAGGTTGGCGTACTCTGGGACTATGTTCATCATTTCTGTAATGGAACGGCGGGATTTATCCACCGCGTAGCTCTGGAAAAGTTCTCCTATCTGATAGAACACCATAACCGCACAGCCTTCGGAGTATTCTCCTATGGCAAAAGCGCCGAAGGTAGCTATCATCATAAGAAAGTCTTCGCCAAACAGCTGTCTGTTTCTGATATTGTGAAATGCTGCCAGAAGTACATCATATCCGGAGATAAGGTAAACAACCAAAAACAAAGCCAGTCTCAAAGGCGCAGGTGTTAATATGCCCTTTATGTCGCATACAAAAAGGATTGCATATAAAGCAAGGGCTATACAGACCCGCCTTAGATTTCGTATGAATTTTTTAGTCATAAATCCTCCTAAAGCACTACCTTACAGTCCGGCTCTACTTTGGAGATGCAGGTGATGGCTGCATTTAAGACCTCATCAAATTTGTCATCTTCGGCGTCAATCATAAGCTTCTGTGTCATAAAACTTACGGAAGCATCATTTACACCCGGAAGCTTTTTGATGGCTTCTTCCATTTTCGCTGCGCAGTTGGCGCAGTCTAAATCTTCAAGTTTGAATTTTTTCTTCATAATACTATCCTCCTGATTATTCAAGGACATGTTCGAGTCCCTGTGCTATTATTGATTTCACATGATTGTCGGCAAGAGTATATATAACATTCTTGCCGCTTTTTTTTGAGGTCACAAGCTTTGAAGTTTTTAAAATTCTCAGCTGATGAGAGATGGCCGACTGGCTCATACCGAGGGAATCGGCTATATCGGCAACATGTCTTTCTCCGTCGAAAAGTGAAAAAAGTATTCTTATTCTGGTAGAGTCACCGAATATTTTGAAAAGCTCCGCCAGGTCTATAAGAGTTTCTTCATCATGCTTTTGTTTGTCCATGCCCGGACCTCCCTTCATGTAAATGTTATTTATAAACATATGAGCAAATGTTCATATGAACATATTAAGCTATAATAACCTGCTTGTCAACCCATGGGGTGTATTTTTGTGCATATTTCACAAAAAACACAATTTATAGTTAAAAATCTTGCTCTGCTCCACAAAATATTGTATACTCTTATAAACGCTTATTATTAGGAGGGATATTAAATGAGCAATGCAGAAGAAGATGTACTTAATGGTACCACTTCAGCAGAGCGAGAGTATTTGACCGAGGATGTAAAGCAGCAGCTGCTGATTATAGCAGAAGAGCTCGATAAGTGGAAAAAGATAATGGCTGACAAGCAGGAAACACTCGAGCAGGAAGAGATGTTTCTGGCTACAGAGCAAAGCAAGCTTGCGCAACAGATAGAGGAGCTTGTAAACGAGCAGAAGAACCTCGAAAATGCCCAGTTGCATTTTGAAAAAGAAAAAGATTCATATAAAAAGATGCGTGAAGGCGAAGAGAAGAGACTTGAGCAGCAGAAAAATCTTTTTGATATGAAATGGAAGATACTTGAGGAGGAAATTGTCCAGCTTACCGAAGAGAAAAAGAAGTTTGAACTTGAAAAAGAATTCCATTCAAGAGTAAACAGTTTCTCATCGGGAGACAGGGTGACTGCGGATGTGGATATTTTCTTTACAGGTATTGATAATGAACTCGCACTACGCAAGAGATATAAGGATTTGATGAAGATATTCCATCCGGACAATGTATGCGGAGACAGCGGAGTCGTACAGGAAATAAACCGTCAGTATGCTGAGCTAAAAGAAAGATACTGCGGATAATAGATAAGGGACCGGCGTATTTAGGGGGCGCCGGTTCTTTTATTTCGGAATTTGATTTTTGGGTTTTTGCGCAAATATGACTTTGTTAAGAAATTTGCGA
>CAJOOU010000155.1 GCA_905236735.1 uncultured Eubacterium sp.
GCAGCGTGTATTATCTGAATTTTAAACCCGAAGCTGATGAAGCATGGCAGGCACTTGCAGCAGCTTATACGGAAGAGACAGGCACAGAGGTTACTGTCGTTACAGCGGCATCAGGTGAGTATGAGACAACTCTGGCTTCTGAAATCAGTAAATCCGAAGCGCCTACATTATTCCAGGTAAACGGACCTGTTGGTCTCGCAAGCTGGAAAGACTATTGCTATGACCTTTCGGGAAGTGATGTCTATAATGAACTTACAAGCGATTCATACGCCCTTTATGACGGAGACACCGTTGCAGGTATTGCGTACGTAATCGAGTCTTACGGTATTATAGTAAACAATACACTTCTTGCTGAGGCAGGTTACAGTACAGACGATATTTCTTCTTTTGAAGATTTAAAGAATATTGCGGAAGATATTACATCAAGACAGGATGAACTCGGATTTGCCGCATTTACATCTGCAGGCATGGACGGTTCTTCTGACTGGAGATTCAAAACTCATCTTGCAAACCTTCCTATATACTTTGAGTATCAGACAGACGGCATCACAAGTACAGATGCTATAAAGGGTACATATCTCGATAACTACAGAAATATGTGGGATTTATATATCAACAACAGTACCTGCGATCCTAAGGAACTTTCTTCAAAGACAGGTGACGATTCAGAGAGCGAGTTCTTAAACGGCGAAGCGGTATTCTATCAGAACGGTTCATGGGAGTATACAAATCTCTCAGCTGTATATTCTGATGACGAGATGACAATGATACCTATCTATATCGGAGTAGGCGATGAGGCCAATCAGGGTCTTTGCACGGGTACTGAAAATTACTGGTGTGTAAACTCACAGGCTGATGAGGCTGATATCCAGGCAACTCTTGATTTCCTTAACTGGGTTGTTACATCAGAGACAGGAACAAGCGCTCTTGCCAATGATATGGGATTTGTTATTCCGTTCAAGAATGCTGTAGAATCACCTAATGTATTTGTAAAACAGGATACGCAGTACACAGCAGAAGGAAAAACACCTGTTTCATGGAACTTCACAACAATGCCTTCCGAAGAGTGGAAGAATGTACTCGGAAGCGCTCTTACGGCTTATGCTGCAGACCAGACAGACGATAACTGGGAAGCAGTACGCGCAGCTTTTGTTGACAACTGGGCCGCAGAAGCAGCTCTTGCAGCTGAAAACGAGTAACAAAATGTAAATGTTTTGGGGGACGGACTTTTGCCTGTCCCCCGATTTCGAAGGAGAAGGTATTTATGGAAAAAGCCATAAAGAAATTTTCGCCGATATTTGTTATTCCGACGCTTGCTTCTTTTATAATCGGATTTATTGTTCCTTTTTTTGAAGGAATATATCTGTCTTTCTGCAAGTTCATGGCAGTATCGAACGCTCAGTGGGTGGGTATAAAAAACTACAGTTATGCCATAAGTGATCCGTCTTTCTGGCATTCGCTAACTTTTACGGCCGTTTATGCGGTTGTATCGATTTTGGTTATTAATATTGCAGGACTTGGCCTTGCGCTTTTGCTTACCCGTGGATTAAAGGGGACAAATATATTCAGAACAATATTTTTCATGCCGAATCTTATCGGAGGTATAGTGCTTGGATACATATGGCAGATTTTAATAAACTGCGTGCTTTCCATCGCCGGAAAGCCCCTGCTTGCGCTTAACAGCCTTGCCGGATACTGGGGGCTTATTATACTTATGGCGTGGCAGCAAATAGGTTATATGATGATAATATATATTGCCGGACTACAGAATGTGCCCGGGGATGTAATAGAGGCGGCTGCAATAGACGGAGCTTCGGAATGGAAGACATTCTGGAGAGTAAAACTTCCGATGATAATGCCGTCTATAACCATTTGTTTCTTTCTGTCTCTTACCAATTCTTTTAAACTGTTTGACCAGAACCTTGCTCTTACAGGCGGAGAACCAAATCATGCGACCGAGATGCTCGCACTCAATATTTATAATACATTTTATGCAAGGAGCGGCCTGCAGTGGAAGGGCTACGGACAGGCCAAAGCCGTACTTTTCTGCATACTTGTTGTTATAATTTCCTTCCTGCAGCTTAAGAGTACAAGGTCTAAGGAGGTGCAGGCATGATGAAAAATAAGATAACAGACAGAATTATAGTTCTGCTTCTGGCTGTTTTAGCGGTATTTTATGTATATCCGGTGTTTATGATACTGATAAATTCCTTAAAAGAGGAGAGAAGTATAACAACGGGAAGTATATTTAAGTTACCAACAGCAGAAAGCTTTGCCGGTATCGAAAACTATGTAAGGGCGGTAATAGCCCAGGGATTTTTAAAGTCGCTCGGATATAGCCTGCTTATTACAGTAACTTCTGTTGCAGTAATACTTATATGCTGCTCAATGTGCGCATGGTATATTACAAGAGTTAACACAAAATTTGCAAAGGGATTGTATTATTTATTTGTATTTTCAATGGTTGTTCCTTTCCAGATGATAATGTTTACCCTTTCGCAGACTGCGGATATGCTCGGATTAAATAAACCTTGGAATATTTTTATTATTTATCTCGGTTTCGGAGCGGGACTTGCCGTATTTATGTTTGCCGGATTTATGAAATCAATTCCTGTGGAAATAGAGGAAGCGTCAATGATAGACGGTTGCAATCCTTTGCAGACATTTTTCCTTATAGTTTTTCCGATATTAAAACCGACAATGATTTCCGTGGGTATACTTGAAGCTATGTGGGTATGGAATGACTATTTGCTTCCGACTCTGGTGCTTGATATTAAAAAATACAAAACCATCCCCATGCTTATCCAGTATTTCAGGGGCAGCTATGGCAAGGTGGAAATGGGACCTATGATGGCAAGCATTATGCTTACAATTATTCCCATTATTATTGTCTATTTATGCGGACAAAAATATATTATCAAGGGAGTGGCCGCCGGAGCGGTAAAAGGTTGAAATGACTATTAAAGATATTGCAAAAGAATCCGGATATTCTGTCGGCACGGTTTCGCGGACATTGAATAACCAGCCCGGAGTTTCCGTTAAGGCCAGGGAAAAAATCATGGAAGTGGTCAAAAAATACCATTTCCAGCTTAATCAGAATGCGAAGCATTTAAAAAAACAAAAAAAGGACGGAATAGCCATAATAATAAAAGGAACCCATAATATGCTTTTTTCGGCAATAGTTGAAAAAATACAGGGGTTTCTGGCTCAAAAAGATTATGACAGCGCAATATACTATTATGGTGAAGATGCCGACGAGGTGAGGCATGCCATAGCCATATGCAGGGAGAGAAGGCCGGAAGGTATAATGTTTTTGGGAAGTAATCTCAATCATTTTGCCAAGTCTTTTTCAGCAATAGATGTGCCTTGCATTCTTGTGACAAACTCTGCAAGTCAGCTTGGATTTGCCAATCTTTCCAGCGTTACAACAAATGACGAGGAAGCTGCCAGATTTGCCATAGAATATCTTATAGGATACGGACATAAAAACATAGGAGTTTTAGGTGGATATAAGGCTTTTTCGTATACTGCACAAAAAAGATATGACGGTGCCATTAAAGCCTTTGCCGAAAATAATCTCATATTTGATGCCGGAAGAAATTATGAGGAAGCATATTTTGACATATCGGAAGGATATAATGCAATGCAGCGGCTTTTAAAAAAGAACAAAAATCTTACAGCTGTGTTTGCAATGGCGGATGTTATGGCCATAGGTGCAATAAGGGCCATAACCGATAACGGTCTTAAGGTACCGGATGATATTTCGGTTATTGGTTTTGACGGAATCGAAATCGGAGAATATTACAGTCCTAGACTTACAACAATTACCCAGCAGAAAGATAGAATTGCAATGCTCGCATCGGAGATTCTAACGGATTCGATAGAAGGTGAAATGAAAGCCTCTTATGAGGTTGTGCCTTTTTATCTTACACCGGGTGAGAGTGTCAGAAAGATATAATTACGGAGGAAAATGTATGGCCGGGATTAAATTTAATAATGTCAGAAAAACATATGATAACGGGGTAACAGTAATAGATGACTTAAATCTTGAAATTAAAGATAAGGAGTTTATTGTTCTTGTCGGACCTTCAGGCTGCGGAAAATCAACAACACTCAGGATGATTGCCGGGCTTGAAAGCATATCCGAAGGAGATTTATATATAGGCGAAAGAAGAGTAAACGATATCCAGCCCAAAAACCGCAATATTGCAATGGTATTTCAAAGTTATGCTCTTTATCCTCATATGAGCGTGTATAAAAATATGGCTTTTGCGCTTGAAATGAAAAA
>CAJOOU010000156.1 GCA_905236735.1 uncultured Eubacterium sp.
AAAAATATCGCTGGAATGGAATGCTCTGTTAAATTGGCAAGAAAGGGAAACCGGATAATAACTTCAACCGAAAATCTCGGAATAGAGATAGAAAATACCACCATAATAAAAGAGGCGCAAAAAGAGGTGTACGCAGCACTTACCGGGCATCAGGTGGCTCTTACGGACATAAGGATAAGATAACAATTGGAGAAGAGGGTATGGCGACACTTTTTTACAGATATGGCAGTATATGTGAACCGGACATAATAGATACCTTGAATGAATTCGGGTTTAAAATTCTCGAGATGAGAAACGAGGTGGTAAATAAAGACCAGAGCCCGAATGAGGGAGTCAGACTTTTAAGCGAATTTTTAAACCAAAATCCTGCAGATGCCGTTTTTTCGATTAATTTTTTTCCGTTTGTTTCGGAGGTGTGCAATATCTATCACATCCCGTATATTTCATGGATAGTCGATTCTCCGGTTATGGAGCTTTATGCGACCTCCATACAAAATAAATACAACAGGGTATTTTTGTTTGACAGGGAAATATATAACGAAATACATCCTCTTAATCCTTCATGCGTATTTCATCTGCCACTTGCGGTAAATATAAAAAGCAGGCAAAAAGCCATAGAGGCGGTCGATGAAAAGATGAAAAAGAAGTTTACCTGCGACATATCGTTTGTGGGCTCTTTGTATACGGAAAAATGCCCTTATGACAGATTTAAAACAAAGGACGAAAAGCTAAAGGGATATTTAGACGGTCTTATGGCGGCACAGATGAAGGTGTACGGATATTATTTCATTGAAGAGTGTCTGAGTGATGAAATAACCGAAAAATTCAAAAAAGAATTCAAAGGCTTTTATACCTATCCGGCAAAGTCTTTTCTGACAGATAAGATAACGCTTTCACAGCTGTACATTGGCAATAAGATTTCTGCTCTCGAAAGAGTGGAGGTTATGAAAAGGCTGTCTGAAAAGTATAATGTCGAGCTTTTTACGGGAAGCGATACGACGGATTTGCCCAAAATACACAGCCGCGGACTCGTAAAAAGCCTTACCGAGATGCCGGTGGTTTTTGCCAATTCGACAATAAATTTAAATATTACATCCAAGGCCATAAGAAGCGGATTGCCGCAGAGGGTTTTTGATATTTTAGGATGCGGCGGCTTTATGCTCAGCAACTACCAAAGTGAGCTTTTTGAACACTTTAACGCAGGAGAAGATTTGGATGTATACGAAAGCATGGATGATCTGGTTTACAAATGCGGATACTATCTCGCCCATCCGGATAAGGCGGCCGAAATGGCGAAAAGCGCTTTTGAAAAGACAAAGAAATACCATACTCTTGAAATCCGAATGGCCCAAATGTTCAAGCTGGCTTTTGAAAATTGTTCGTAAGTTCCTTTACGGATATCGGAAAAATATGATAAAATACATATATTCAAATTAATAAAGGGGTATTGGGCGGTGAGTAAAAAAATCTATATAGATGACAATTGGTTTTTTATAAGAGATGTTTCGGAGGGATTAGAGCCCTCGGAAATTATAAAGGATGAAGCGGAAAAAGTGCAGCTTCCTCATACGGTTGCACTTACTCCGCTTCATTATTTTGATGAATCACTATATCAGACGATAAGCCTTTATGAAAGAAAACTGATAAAGGACAAATCGTGGGAAGGTAAAAGAATATATATTACATTTGAAGGTGTGGCCCACAGCGCAAGGCTCTATATAAACGATGTGTTTGTCGCATCCCATGAATGCGGATATACCGCTTTTACAGCAGAGATTACGGGGCTGCTTTCACAGGGGGAAAATACGGTAAGCGTTGTAGCAGATTCAAGAGAAACGCAAAATATACCTCCCTTTGGCAATGTAATAGACTATATGACTTACGGAGGCATTTACCGGGATGTTTATATTGAGATAAGACCGAAAGAAAACATTACCGATGTATTTGTTAAACCTATAAGGGTCAGTAAAACAAAATACCTGCTTTCCGTAGAAACGGAGATAAGCCGTAAATATTTTCAAGAGGGCCGGGAATATATTATAAGACATGAGGTTATTGCGCCGGGCGGCAGTATTGTCGCTAAATCTCACGAAGAAAAAAGCGGACAGAAAAATCCGACCATAACGGCCGAAAATATTACGGAGTGGGATACGGAAAATCCGGTGCTTTATACCTTAAAGACCATTCTTAGCAAAGACGGAGAAGTCTGCGATGTAAAATACACAACCTTTGGCTTTAGGACGATAAGCTTTGGAGCGGACGGCTTTTATCTTAATACCAAAAAGATAAAGCTAAGAGGCTTAAACAGACATCAGAGCTATCCTTATATAGGCTATGCCGCTCCGAAAAGTATGCAGATAAAGGATGCTGATATTTTAAAATATGAGCTTGGATTAAATGCCGTAAGAACGAGCCATTATCCACAGTCAAAGGATTTTATAAAAGAATGCGACAGGATAGGTCTTCTGGTTTTTACGGAGATTCCGGGATGGCAGCATATAGGCGATGCCGCATGGAAGCACAGGGCATATGAAAATACCAGAGAGATGGTAAAACAATATCGCAATCATCCCTCGATTATACTGTGGGGAGTCAGGATTAATGAGTCAAAGGACTGCGATGTACTCTATGAAAAAACGAATGCACTTGCCCATAAGCTTGACCCGACCAGACCGACGGGGGGAGTCAGATATCTTAAAAAGAGCTGCTTTTTGGAAGATGTGTATACCTACAACGACTTTGTGTATGACGGCACAGGAAAAACGGTTTCCAAAAAGAGGGAAGTTACAAGTGATATGAAAAGGGCGTACCTCATATCGGAATATAACGGACATATGTTTCCCACCAAGTCTTTTGATGATGAGAATAAGCGCACCGAGCATGCCCTGCGTCACGGCGATGTATTAAACGGTGTGGCAAGGGAGAAAAACATTGCGGGCTCTTTTGGCTGGTGTATGGCGGATTACAATACACACAGGGATTTCGGCAGTGGGGACAGAATATGTTATCACGGAGTTATGGATATGTTCAGAAATCCAAAGCTTGCAGCGGCCGTATACAGTTCACAGTCCGATGAAAATAATGTGCTCGAAGTATCCTCTGCAATGGATATAGGTGAAAAACCGGAATGTATAAGAGGAGAGATATACTGTTTTACCAATGCGGATCTTGTCAGGTTTTATAAAAACGATGTGCTCATAGGTGAGTTTATTCCGGATTATGAGAGATTCCCGTATCTTCCTCATCCGCCGATTAAGATAGATGATTTTATAGGAAACCGTATGATGGAAGAGGAGGGATTTTGCGAAGAACAAAATGAGGCTGTAAAAGCCCTTCTTAATGCGGCAACAATATATGGTATGAACAAGATACCGAAGAGTATATATACGAATGCGGTTAAACTCATCGTCAAATACGGCATGAAGCCTGATGATGCTGTTTCGCTTTACAACAAATATATAGGCGATTGGGGTGGCAAATCCAACAGCTACAGATTCGAGGCCGTAACCGGTGGACAGGTTGTAAAGACGGTGATTAAATCGCCGTCTGTGGGCATGGTATTAAGGGCAGAAGAAAATGAGGTCGCTTTGACGGAGGACCGCACCTACGATATGCAGCTCATAAGACTTTGCCTTACAGATGAAAACGGTAATATACTGCCGTTTGCTAATGAGGCTGTCATGGCGGAAATTTCCGGATGTGCCCGTATAATGGGACCTAAGATGTTTACCCTTTCGGGAGGTATGGGAGGTATTCTTGTACAATCTGTCGGAGAAGAAGGAGGGGCATCTCTTACGCTTAGCGGCGAAAACTTTGAAACAGTTAAAATTGACATAAAAGTACAAAAGAAGGAGGAAACCGATGAAGGATAGAAGCAAATCCATATTTGGCAATGTAATGCCGGACGCGGTATTTAACAATGCCTGCAAATCAAAGGAAAACTATATAAAAAAATACGGTGATGATTCAAAGAAGGATTATCCGTTAATACTTGAGGACAATAAACAGCTTGGAGATATTCTGGGTATAAAAAATGTCAGGATAGCAGGTTCCATGGTGGAGGCAAATGCGGGATTTGATGAAGAAAAGGGTATAGTTGTAGGCAACATCAGAATGGGCTTCGGACATTACCGCATATCCATGGCCATAGCTTCGGCTGCCCGTCATCTGGGTTATACTCCGTACTGGCTCGACCTTAATTCTTTTCCACAGACCACATGTACAAAGGTTATAAGCGCACAGAACGATATGTACTCTTTGGGGTCAAGAATATCGGGGAAAAGCAAGGTATTTAATAAGTTAATCTGGGAGCCTGTAAACTATGATGTGTTCAAGCAGCTTGCCTATAACGCGTCTGACCAGAAAAATGCGGAACTTATGGCTCCGATATATAAGAATATCCCCAAAGACATACCTGTCGTAGCCACCCATGTATGGCCGTCGCAGGCTGCGGTACATGCGGGAATGAAATATGTGGTAAATGCCATTCCGGATAACTGGCCGATGGCTCTGCATCTTTCCGAAGGCGCTCTTCATACGGTGCAGACAAGGAGCAGTTATCAGGGATACAGGACATTAAACGGTATGGCTTTAAATAAGGTGCTTAAGGAGATGCCGGCATCGGATATAAGATATACCGGACATTATATTGACCATGAGCTTGTAAGCAATATAGAACAGGATTGTAAAAGACGACTTGAAAGAGCCGGAAACAAAGAGCCTATGAGGTTTTTGCTGACCATAGGAGGCGCAGGAGCGCAGAAAGAGATATTTGCCGCCATTTTAAAATATCTGATTCCGCATATTAAAAAAGGCAGATGCTGCGTCTATGTAAATGTGGGAGATTATAAAAATGTATGGGACGAGCTCAGAAGTGAGATACCCGAGCTTATAGGTATATCGGTAGAGCATTTTGATGACTGGCAGGATACAAAGGACTTTGCCGGGCGCGCTCTTGATAAGAGGGTGGAAGGAGTTCACGCTTTTTATCACAGTGATATATTTGAGGCAGTATATTGTACCAATCTATTAATGAGAAGCTGCGATGTGCTGGTTACAAAACCGAGCGAGCTTGCATTTTATCCTGTACCAAAGCTTTTTATAAAGAGGGTAGGAGGTCACGAAAAATGGGGAGCCATACATTCTGCGGAGATAGGTGACGGAACACTTGAGCAAAGAGATATTCCGCATACCATCCAGATGCTCAGGCTCTTTTTGAAGGACAAGGGTCTGCTTGAGGATATGTGCGAAAGTATAGTTGCAAATAAAAAGGCAGGTATCTACGACGGAGCCTATAAGGCGGTAGAGCTGGCATTTGAGCTTAGAGAAAAGTAGGAGGATGGAGATGAACTCAAGATTAACTGTAAGAGAAAAGGCTGCATACGGTCTCGGAGCCGTGGGCAAAGATATGGTATATATGCTTTCGGCGAGCTATGTACTGTATTATTTCCAGGATATCCTTGGAGTAAGTGCGGTTGCAATGGGAATCATACTTTTGGGTGCACGAGTTTTTGATGCGTTTAACGACCCTATAATGGGTATAATTGTTGCAAAAACAAAGACCAGATGGGGCAAGTTCAGACCATGGCTTTTCATTGGTACACTTACCAATGCCATTGTGCTTTTTGTGATGTTTTCGGCACCGCCGAGTATGGATGCGGCAGGACTTACCGCCTATGCGGCGATTACCTACATCCTGTGGGGTGTGACATATACAATGATGGATATACCTTACTGGTCAATGGTACCTGCTTTTACAGAGGGAGGTAAGGAAAGGGAGAACCTTTCGACTCTTGCCCGCTCATGTGCAGGTGTGGGCTCTGCTCTTATTACCATAATAACAATGATAGCAGTTCATGCACTTGGCGGCATGTTTGCAGCTGAGACTGATGGCGCTCAGGCGCTTGAGAGAATCGGATTTAAGTATTTTGCCCTGATTATAGCTGTGCTTTTTGTAGTCTTTATTACGATTACCTGCGTAACTATTAAAGAAAAATCAACGGTTGATATGCAGACAACCACCGTGGGTGAGATGTTCATAGCTCTTATTGCAAATGACCAGGCAATGGCTGTTGTAATATCCATTGTACTTATAAACTGCGCAATGTATATTACCTCAAACCTTGTTATCTACTTTTTTAAATATGATTTTGGCGGTACATCATGGTATGGAAGCTACACACTCTTTAACACCGTAGGTGGAGGAGTTCAGATACTATCAATGATGCTGCTTTATCCGTTTCTCAGAAGATTTTTCTCGAGCCTTAGGATATTTTTCATAGGACTTGGTATGGCAGTGGTAGGCTATATAGTTCTTTTGGGACTTACATTTACTTCAATGAACAATGTAATGATACTGATAATTCCGGCTGTATTTATTTTTGCAGCTCTTGGCGTGCTTACGGTACTTACTACGGTATTCCTTGCCAATACGGTAGACTACGGCGACCTAAAAAACAACAGAAGAGATGAAAGCGTTATTTTCTCTATGCAGACCTTTGTTGTAAAACTGGCTTCCGGCGTGGCTGCATTTGTGGCGTCGCTCTGCCTCCAGCTCAATTCTTTAAGTAATGAGGCCGTAACCGAAGCAGACCAGACCGTGGACTTTTCTCTGAATGTATCGGAAAGCGCCAAGCTGGGACTTAGGATGACTATGACAATAATTCCGGTTGTCCTTATGATTATTGCCTTTTTCTGGTTTAAAAACAAATATATTCTTACCGACGAAAAACTTGAGGAAATAGATAAGAAGCTTAGAGAGAGGGGCTAAAATGATTATATATGACAGTGGTACATTTATTTTAAATACCGATAATACCACCTATGCCTTCAGGGTGCTGCCGAGCGGACAGCTGGAGCATTTGCACTATGGCAGAAGAATCAGGGTAAACAAAGATGCTCTTAAGACAAAACATTCATTTCCGGATGGTAATACCATATGTTATCATCCGGATTATCCGGAGTTTTCTCTCGAAAACGAAAGACTTGAGTATTCATCTTACGGCAAGGGAGATATTAGAGAGCCATTTATCGAACTTGAAAAAGAGGACGGCTCAAGGACGGTGGATCTCGTATATGATTCTTATGAGATAAAAAGAGGAAGAAACGGATACAGGACTTTGCCCTCATCATATGGCAACGATGGAGAGGTAGAGCAGCTGACGGTATTTTTAAAAGGTCTTAATAACAATATAAGGCTGGAACTTTGCTACTATGTCTACGAAGGATGCGATGTAATATCGAGAAGCGCAAGGATAATCAATGACGGCCCGGAGAGAATCTTTTTAAGACGGCTTATGAGCATGCAGCTTGATATGGATGATAACGATTTCGTCTTTACTTCATTTCATGGTGCATGGGCAAGAGAGATGAATAAAAAGACGCAGAAAATAAGCGGTGGCAGGATAGTAAATTCATCTATAATGGGTACATCATCAAACAGGGCCAATCCTTTTGTTATGATACATAGACCGAAGGCAACGGAAAATGCCGGAGAATGCTATGGCTTTAATCTCATATACAGCGGAAACCATTATGAAGCAGCAGAAGAGTCTGCTTTCGGACATATCAGATTTGTCAGCGGAATTAACCCTACGGGCTTTTGTTTTGTTTTGGAAGCCGGAGAGGATTTTGAAGCGCCTGAGGCTGTTATGACCTACTCGCCGGACGGATTTAACCAAATGAGCCACAATATGCACAACTTTATACGAAATCATATTGTAAGGGGAGAATGGAAGGACAGGCCAAGACCTATTCTTTTAAACAGTTGGGAGGCTGCGTATTTTAAGATAAATGAAAAGGTTATTTTAAATCTTGCCAAAAAGGCGGCCGGTTGTGGAATCGAGCTTTTTGTTATGGACGACGGCTGGTTTGGAGAGAGGAATGATGACAAAACATCTCTCGGAGACTGGTATGTCAATAAGAAAAAACTCCCGAACGGTCTCGGCGGACTGGCCAAAAAGATAAATGCACTTGGTATGTCATTCGGTATCTGGGTAGAACCGGAGATGGTGAATGTAAATTCAAATCTCTACAAAAACCATCCCGAATGGGCGATTAAGATACCCGACAGAAATCATTCGGAAGGCAGGAATCAGAGAATACTTGACCTGACCAATCCTCTTGTCAGGGAATACATTATAGAATCAATGAGCCGTATATTTGAAACAGAAGGTCTTACCTATGTTAAATGGGATATGAACAGGTTTTTTACCGATGTATATTCTTACGGTCTCGAGCCTATGAAGCAGGGAGAGGTATTTCACAGGTACATGATAGGATTATACAGCGTGATGGATGAGCTCACGCGCCGATTCCCGCATATACTTTTCGAGGGATGCGCCGCCGGAGGCAACAGATTTGATCTTGGTGTGCTTTGCTATTTCCCTCAGATATGGGCCAGTGATAATACTGATGCTTTATGCAGGGTAAATATGATGGAAAACTATTCATACGGATACCCCATGTCTGCTGTAACAGCCCATGTATCCGCCAGGATAAACCATCAGACTCTTCGTAAGTCGCCGCTTAATACAAGGTATAATGTGGCTGCGTTTGGAGTTATGGGATATGAGATAAACCTTTCGGATGCTTCAAAAGAAGAGATAGAGGCTGTCAAAAAGCAGGTGGATGAGTACAAGAGATGGCGGGATGTTTTCTTTGCGGGTGATTTTTACAGGAGACGAAGCGGCAACATACATGAGTGGACAGTGGTTTCAAAGGATTGTAAAAGGGCGGTCGGAATGCTGTTTCAGGAGCGTGCCGTGCCCAATATGTCCCAGGAAAAATACAAGGCCTTAGGACTTGATGAGAACAAAAAATACAGATTTTACAGTGATGAAATCAAGGTAAATATCAGGAACTTCGGTGACCTTATAAACACGGCATCGCCTGTACATATCAAAGATGATTCCCTTACCCAAAAGCTCCTTTCGGGAGTATACAGGATGGATGGGGAAACTGAGGACTATGAGGCATACGGAGATCTTTTGATGTATTCGGGCATAAGACTAAAGGCCGGATATGCAGCTACCGGATATGACGGCAGCGTGCGCCTTACGGGAGATTTGTTTTCGAGAATGTATTTTATGGAAGAAGTTGAGAACATATAACAAATTTTTCTTATATATGTCAATAAATATTGACTGAAAAAAATACAGGATTTATAATATAGGCTAGTGGAAGGAGCCAGACTTTCGCTAGTCTAAAATTTAATATAAAGGGGTGTGGAGTTATGTTTAAAAACCTAAAATTATGGCAGAAAATCAGTTTAACTATTTCTATTCTTCTTATTATCGGTCTGGCGATAATTCTGATTATCGCAGTTAGTGATTCAAGAAAGAACACAACAAAAAATATGGAAGACAGACTTATGGAAATGGCGGATTCAAGAGCGACGGTGTTTAAGGATTATTGTGATGATTTTATCCGATATGAACATGCGCTTGCGTCATTAGACAGTGTAAAAAATGCTCTGTCCCATCCGGATAATTCGTCATATGTATCAGAAGCGCAGAAGGATGTGGCGGGTATGAAGGAACAGTTTGATGCGCTCGAAGGATTTCTTATAACAGATACAGCATCTACCATCATATGTCACAGCAATACATCGGCAATAGGGTCGACCATTTACAGCGGAGACAGGCTTTCGGTCCTTGAAACCATAGAGGCCGGAGTATCTGAGGCAGAGAACAATACTTATGTCAGGGGAATAATTAATTCATCTTCTACGGGAGATTTGGTATTTAATGCTTATACAGGTGTATATGACAATTCCGGAAAGCATATCGGATATGCTACAGGCGGATTTTATGTATCGTACCTTAAGGATATAATTGATTCGATGGCAATAGAAGGTCTTGAAGGCACATCTACATATGTAATTAACCTTTCCAACAATACATATGTAATGTGCGAAGATGAAGAAATGCTTTCTACCGAGGTAACGGACAGTACACATCTTGCTGCCATAGAGGCTTCTGCAGCAGCGGATTCAGGTACGGTAGAAAATGCCAAAGGCGAAGATGGAAAGACATACTTCCTTGCCTATGATAAGCTTTCGGACTACAACTTCCTTTTCATTGTATCTAATCCGCAGAGCGAAGTTTATGCATCTATCAACGCTATGTCTGCAAAACTTGCATTTATTATAATTGCTATACTGGTTATACTACTTGTTGTAACAATATTTATATCAAGATCTGTAACCGGACATATAAGCAAGGTTGGTCATATAGTTTATAATATCTCTGACACTATGGATATGACACTTGCTGATGAACTTAAAGGTTATACAGACAGAAAAGATGAGGTGGGAGATGTGGCTAAGTCCACGGTGGCTCTTACCGATGCAATAAGAAATACCGTTAAGGCACTGCAGGAGCATGGACATGAGCTCTTTAATACCTCCGAAAACCTTGCCGATATTTCAGGACAGACGCTCTCAAATGTAAATCAGGTAGAGTCGGCTGTACATGATATTGCAGAAGGTGCAACATCTCAGGCCGGAGAGACTAGCCGCGCTACAACATCCGTTATGGAAATCGGTGGACAGATTGAGGATGCTACAAGGACGGCAGCAGATATAAAGGTTACTTCAGAGAGTATGCAGAAGGCAAGCCGTGATGTTACTGAGGTTATTGAAAAACTTACCCGTATAGGCGATCAGACTGCGGCAGCCATAGACAAGATATATGAGCAGACCAATACAACAAATGTATCTGCAACAAAGATTAAAGGCGCTACAGAGCTTATTACATCTATAGCGGAAGAAACCAACCTTTTGTCACTTAATGCATCAATTGAGGCGGCAAGAGCCGGTGAGCAGGGTAAGGGATTTGCTGTTGTTGCTTCCCAGATTCAAAAACTCGCTGAGCAGTCTTCGGCATCCGCACAGCAGATTGAAGCTGTTATTGCAAATCTTATTGCAGATTCGGATGAAGCCGTACAGACAATGGCCGAAGTAAAAGAGGTTATGGTTAAGCAGTCTGAGTATGTAAAAGAAACAGGTGAAATATTCGAAAATGTTAAGAAGGGCATTAACGAGACCATATCAGGATTAAATGAGATATCCAGAAAAACGGATGAAATGGACTCTGCAAGGCAGAATGTCGTGGATGTTGTTGAAAGCCTCTCGGCAATAGCGCAGGAGAATGCTGCAAGCACAGAGGAAACTTCTGCATCTGTGACAATTGTAAATAATCTTATGACGGACATTTCAGATGCGGCAAATAATGTATCGCAGATAGCTGAAAGCATGGATAAGGAACTTGCAATATTTAAAATCTAATTGTTGTAGAATAATAAAGCCATTGTCGCCAAATGCTTGCATTTGATTGGCAATGGCTTTATTTATTTGTAGACGAGCTGATTTTAAAATCAGC
>CAJOOU010000157.1 GCA_905236735.1 uncultured Eubacterium sp.
ATTTCCCACTGGGCCGAAGGACTGCCGTCCTTGGTAAATACTGTCCAGTCGTCGTCCTCGTCTACGAGAACATCTGACTTGCCCATGTTTATCATCGGCTCTATAGTGAAACAAAATCCCGGCACAAGCAGCATTTCCGTCCCCTTCTTTGACACATAGCTTACAAAAGGATCTTCGTGGAACTCCTTGCCTATACCATGTCCTCCGATTTCACGCACTACCGAGTAGCCGTTTGATTTGACATAGTCATTTATGGCCTGTCCCATATCTCCCAAAAAGCCCCACGGCTTTACAGCTGAAAGTCCGACCTCAAGGCTCTTGTGCGCCACTTCCACAAGGTTTTTCATTTCATCGGAAACATTTCCTATCATAAACATTCTCGATGAATCCGAGAAATATCCGTCCAGAATAGTCGAGCAGTCAACATTGATAATGTCTCCGTCCATAAGTATCTCTTCTTTACACGGGATACCATGGCAGACCACATCATTTATCGAAGTGCACACACTTTTGGGATATCCCTCATAATTAAGCGGCGCCGGTATGCCTCCCATCTCAATAGTTTTTGAATATACCATATCGTCTATATCCTGGGTACACATACCCTCTCTGATATTTTCCGCAACATAGTCAAGTACTGCTATGTTTATCTTGGCACTTTCTTTTATTTTGGCTATATCCTCTGCCGTTTTAATTATGGAATGGTCGGGGACTATATGCCCCATCCTTCTGTATGTATCAATTTTTTCATCAAACGCCATATGGCATGTCTTGTATTTCCTGCCGCTCCCGCACCAGCACTGGTCGTTTCTGCCAAGTTTTATTTTCATTTCTCTACGCTTCTTTCTTTGACTTCTCATTTATAATACCGCTGTATAATATACGCCTTTTATTCTCAAACTGCAAGTTCACCTGCCTGTAACTGAATATCTTTATCATTTTGACAATCCCAGCACATTAATGAGCAGTATCCATGCAAGTCCGTAATATGTCACGACAGCTACAAGGTCGTTTACCGTAGTAATAAGCGGTCCCGAAGCTACAGCCGGGTCGATATTTATTTTGTGGAAAAACATAGGCACAACAGTACCGATACAGCTCGATATTATCATGGCTACAAGGAGGGCCACTCCCACACAGCCCGATATCGAAAATGCATACACAGCCGTATAATCCTTTGTAAAATAAATATACAGTCCGATTAAGACAAATGCCATCCCTCCGAGGAAAAGCCCGTTGCAAAGCCCCACCCTCATTTCCTTTAATACAAATAATGCCTTTTGCGCGGCGGTAAGCTCCTCATCTACAAGCACACGGATGGTTACAGCCAGAGACTGGGTACCGACATTGCCGGCCATGTCAAGTATTACCGATTGGAAGGCAACTATTATGGCTATGGATGTTATTACATGTTCAAACATCCCCACCACGGTCGAGACCACTATCCCAAGGAATAACAGCACAATAAGCCACGGCATTCTCTTTCTGATGCTGTCTAACAAAGGCTCTTTTAAATCCTCTTCCGCAGTAAGACCGGCGAGCTTTGCATAGTCCTCACCCATCTCGTCATCTACGACTTCTACTACATCCTGCGCCGTGATAATACCTAGTATCCTATGGTCTTCTCCAAGTACCGGGATGGAATCCTCGGCATAATCCTTGATTCTTTCAATACAGTCGCTTATCTTTTCGTGGTCCATAAGATAAGGATATGATGTCGACATTAAAGGCTCTAGTTCAGTATCCTTTCTTGCAACTATGAGGTCTTTTAAATCAAGCGCTCCGTAAAACTTCTCATCTTCATCGCAAACATAAATGGTCGAAATATTGTCGTTGTCCTCTGCCTGCGAAACAAGGGCTCTCATCGCCTGTTTAACAGTCATTTCTTTCCTGATCAGGATGAAATTGGTGGTCATTATACTACCAACCTCGTCCTCATCGTAGGACTTTATCAGCTGGATATCGGATTTGGTTTCTTCATCAAGGAGTCGTGATATCTGCTCAGCAGTGCTTTCATCCATCTCTTCAAGCACATCAACCGCATCATCGGAGTCCATCTCTTCAATAACGCTTGCTATCTGACGGATGTCCATCTCCTGGGCATACTTTTCTACATCCTCAATGTAGGCAAAAACCTCAGATATAATCTCCGGTCCGAGTACCGGATAGAGTGCCTTTCTTTCGTCCTCAGTAAGAAGTTCCAAAGCTCCGGCTATATCATTTTCATGATAATCCTGCAGCTTCTCCAAAAGTTCTTCATCTGTAAGCCTGCTTCTGAAAAGTTTTACCAGCTCTTCTACATATTTCTGTTCATTTAGAGTAGTATTCTCTTCCATTGTTTTCCTCCTTTCCCTTTTTTATTTCATTATGCCATTTTAACATATTTTATATGTAAATGTGAACCTAAAGCCCCCGAAACTTTATATATTTTCTTTACAAAAACTGTGATAAAATATTATAAACGATTGAAAGGAGAATACATATGCGACTTTTACTTGCTGAAGATGAGCAGGACTTAAGCCACGCTCTCGTTACCGTATTAAAACACAACAACTACTCTGTAGACGCTGTCTTCGATGGCGAAGAAGCCCTCGAATACCTCGAAGCCGACAACTATGACGGAGTTATTTTAGATATAATGATGCCCAAAAAAGACGGACTTAGCGTGCTGCGTGAAATACGCGCAAACGGAAACAGTGTGCCGGTGCTTCTTTTGACAGCCAAAGCCGAAATAGATGACCGAGTAGACGGTCTGGACGCCGGTGCGGATGACTACCTCACCAAACCTTTTTCCATGAAGGAGCTTCTCGCCCGTATAAGAGCCATGACACGCCGCAAGTCTGCCGAAGCACCGTCCACTGTTCTTGAATTTAGCGATATGACTTTAGACAGGGCAAGCTGCATCCTTACCGGACCGAATGATTCCATCAGGCTTGCAAATAAAGAATACCAGATGCTTGAGA
>CAJOOU010000158.1 GCA_905236735.1 uncultured Eubacterium sp.
AGTATCATTTGATATATGAAATAAAATGGGGTAAAATCATTTTAACAACCTTACGCGGAGGATATTTTATGGATTTCAGACAACTTGAAGTTTTTTGTGCTGTAGTGGAATGGAACAGTTTTTCCCTTGCTGCAGTTCATCTTAATGTATCACAGCCCACCATCAGCAATCATTTGACAAACCTTGAATCTTTCCTGGGTACAAAGCTTATTCAGAGAACTACCAAAACCCTCTCTCTTACTGAGCAGGGCCGCGAATTTTATCACTATGCCAAGCAGCTCCTTCGTCTCCGCGACAAAACCCTCGGAGAGTTTCTCTATATGAATAACAAAAAACTCCTTCTCGGCGTTTCATCGGTGCCGGGCAGTTTCCTCCTTCCGGCTTACATAGCCGGATTTAAAGAGAAATATCCGGACATAGTATTTGATATTACACAGTCTGACAGTCGCAGGATAATATCCCGTATAGAGGACGGTATTCTTGACATGGGTATTGTCGGCTCCAAACTATCCACAGACGACCTTGTCACCCTGCCAATATACAAAGACGAGATGCTGATTGCCACACCAAACACCGAAAAATACAGGGAGTTTAAAGAGACAAATGCACCTATAAAAGAGATTCTCAAATCCCCCTATATAGTAAGGGAGGACGGTTCGGCTACACGCTCGGATACGGAAAGTTTCTTATCCTCTATAGGAATGGACCCATCAAGCCTGAATACGGTTGCTCATATGGATAATCTTACAACTATAATCGGCTCGATAGAATCAGGTCTGGGTATATCAATACTTTCAAAACTTGTCACCGAAAAATCCGTTAATCAGGGTACCATGCTTACCTTCCCGCTTACCAAATCGGGTACACACAGACAGTATTACCTGATTTACCGCAAAGAGAAAGAAGATATCTCTCCCTATCGCGAATTTATACAATATATAAAATAAGAGGAAAAAAATGTACGAAGACTACCAAAGAGATGTCGAACAAAGCATCCGAAAGACTTTCAAAAAAACATTATGGTCAAAATTTACAAGAGCCATTAACACATATAAGCTCGTTCAACCGGGAGATAGAATTGCCGTCTGTATTTCAGGCGGCAAAGATTCTATGCTGATGGCAAAGCTTTTTCAGGAGCTGAAAAGGCATGATAAATTCGATTTTGAAGTAAAATTCATAGTCATGGACCCCGGGTATACTCCCGAAAACCGCAAACAGATAGAAGACAATGCCGAAAAGCTCGGTATTCCTATTCAGATTTTTGACACCGATATCTTCAACATGGTATATGAAGTCCCCAAATCTCCCTGCTATCTTTGTGCAAGGATGAGGAGAGGATATCTCTACTCATTTGCCCAGGATATCGGCTGCAACAAAATAGCCCTCGGTCACCATTATGATGATGTTATGGAAACCATTCTCATGGGAATGCTTTACGGCGGTCAGATTCAGACCATGATGCCCAAACTCCATGGCACAAACTTTGAAGGAATGCAGCTGATCCGCCCTATGTATCTTATAAGAGAGCACAACATCGAAAGATGGCGCGACTATAATAATCTCACCTTTCTTCAGTGTGCATGCAGATTCACCGAACAGGTTGCCGCAGAAGACAAAGATAAGGAGCAGACTTCCAAACGAAAGGAAATCAAACTCCTTATAAGTCAGCTCAAGAAAACAAATCCTTTTGTCGAAGGCAATATATTCAAAAGCGTCGAAAATGTCAACCTCGCCACAATAATTGCCTACAAAAAAGACGGCGTCAAACATCACTTTCTTGATGAATATGACGATAATTAGAAAAGTCCTGTAATTACGCCGTTTTCATCTACATCAATTTTCTCTGCTGCCGGTACCTTCGGAAGTCCCGGCATTGTCATAATATCCCCTGTTAAGGCCACTATAAATCCGGCTCCGGCAGATACCTTGAGGTTTCGTACCGTTACCTCAAATCCTTTGGGTGCTCCGAGTTTTTTCGGATCATCCGAGAATGAGTACTGTGTCTTGGCTACGCAAATAGGCAGTTTACCAAATCCAAGCTCTTCAAGATTCTTAGCCTGCTTCTTTGCAGCTGCCGTAAGCACTACTGCGTCCGCATGATAAATCTTTTTGCATATGGCTTCGAGTTTTTCCTCAATAGACATATCAAGTTCGTAAGAGCATTTGAAATTATTAGGCTCCTCGCAAAGTCTGACAACTTCTTCGGCCAGGGCTTTTCCGCCCTCTCCGCCTTTTGCCCATACTTCTGAAAGTCTGGCATTTACTCCAAGTTTCTTGCACTCTTCCTCCACCATATCAAGTTCTGCCTTTGTATCGGTCGGGAAAGCATTTATTGCAACCACACACGGCAGACCGTAAACATTTTTAATATTGTCAACATGCTGGAGAAGGTTTGGGAGCCCCTTCTTTAAAGCATCGAGATTTTCATTGTTTAAATCATCCTTTGCCACACCGCCATGGTATTTAAGAGCCCTGACGGTAGCAACCACAACAACAGCATCCGGACGAAGGTTTGCAAGACGGCATTTGATATCAAGGAACTTCTCTGCTCCGAGATCAGCTGCAAATCCCGCCTCCGTAACTGTATAATCTGAAAGCTTGAGAGCCATTTTGGTTGCGGTAACCGAATTACATCCATGAGCGATATTTGCAAACGGTCCGCCGTGAATAAATGCCGGCGTACCTTCCAGAGTCTGTACGAGATTCGGCTTTAATGCATCCTTTAAAAGGGCGGCCATTGCCCCTTCAGCCTTTAAATCTGCTGCTGTCACAGGCTTATCATCATAAGTATAACCTACAATCATTCTGCCAAGACGCGCTTTTAAATCAACAATATCAGATGCAAGGCAAAGCACAGCCATCACCTCTGATGCAACCGTGATATCAAATCCGTCTTCTCTTGGCACTCCCTGCATCTTTCCGCCAAGTCCGTCCACAACATTTCTGAGCTGTCTGTCATTCATGTCCACACAGCGCTTCCATGTAATTTTCTTTACATCTATTCCGAGTGAATTCCCCTGCTGGATATGATTATCGAGCATTGCTGCAAGAAGATTGTTCGCTGCCCCTATAGCATGGAAATCGCCGGTAAAATGCAGATTAATATCTTCCATAGGCACAACCTGTGCATATCCTCCTCCGGCTGCGCCGCCCTTTATACCAAATACAGGTCCAAGTGACGGCTCCCGCAGTGCTACAATCGCATTTTTCCCTATTTTACGAAGTCCATCGGTAAGGCCAACAGATGTGGTGGTCTTGCCTTCACCTGCCGGTGTAGGCGTAATTGCCGTAACAAGAATAAGCTTGCCATTTGGCCTTTTTGCCATATCATTTAGCATCTTGTAATCTACTTTTGCTTTATAATTGCCGTACTGCTCCAGATACTTTTCATCCACTCCGGCCGTTTTGGCAATTTCGGTAATTTTTTTCTTTTCACATTCCTGTGCTATTTCAATATCTGTTTTCATTTAGACCTCCATAATGAAACAAAGCATACATCATACTATACATAATATATGATGTATGCTTCAAATGCAAAAGTTTCTTTAGAATAATACCTATGCATATCAATGCTGTTTTATGCCATCATTCCGCCATCTATCGGAATAACCACTCCGGTCAGATAATTTGATGCTTCAGTAACAAGGAAAAGGATTACATTTGCCACATCCCTTACCTCTCCGTATCTTCTCATCGGAATGGATTTTAAAACCACCTGTGCATTCTTTTCGTTTTCCAGCATCGGTTTAAGCATATCCGTATTGACATATCCGGGAGCTACCGCATTTACATTTATGCCCCATCTTGCCCATTCCTTAGCCATAATGCCTGTAAGATGCTTTACTGCAGCTTTGGCTGCTCCATACACAGACACATACTTCGGAGTCATTATACCGGCTGCCGAAGTCAGATTGACAATCCTTCCTCCGTTTCCGAGCTTTTTCATCTTTTCGGCTATCACCTGTGATGTAAAATAAAGTCCTTTTAAATCAACATTATGCACAAAATCCCACTGGTCTTCCGTAACATCAAAGATAGGACTCTCCGGAATCGTTACTCCGGCATTGTTTATGAGAATATCTATGCTGCCAAACGTCGAAACTGTCTTTTCTGCCAGCTCCTCTACACTTTTTTTAGATGATACATCGGCTGAAATACCTATCGCATCAAAACCTTCGCTCTTAAGTCCGGAAACAGCTTCATCACAGATTTCCTGTTTTAAATCTGCTATTACAACCTTGGCTCCTGCCGCCGCAAGTACACCTGCCACTTCATATCCTATTCCTTTTCCCGCGCCCGTCACTATGGCTACTTTGCCACTGAGTTCGTATGTAGGCAGCTTACCGTTAAATCCCATTTATCCTTACCTCCCGTTAAGTTCTATATCTGATATTTTATATTCTATGTGATTACTTTGCAATGCTTTATTTGGGCATATCTGTCGACGAACTAATTGAATATATTTCTCCAAAATAAAATCACCAAATTAAATATTTATTCACCACATAGTCTTTAGCTAAGATGATAATTTAGCACGACAAAGCAGATTGTGCAGCTTTCGAGCAGGGTATGGCGTGGCTTGGCTGCTCGAAAGTGCATCATATCTGCGACGGAGTGCGTCGC
>CAJOOU010000159.1 GCA_905236735.1 uncultured Eubacterium sp.
ATATGGTCGGAATAAACCCGTCCAGCTCTCTTAAAAAAGCCCAGTCCTCATGGGTAATAGTCATTTCTCCTTCCGGATAGTGTATGTAAAACTTACAATATCGAGTTTTTCAAGGTTAAGCGATAATATTGAACCGCCTGTACTATATTCTATCCCATCATCACCTTTTACCGAAAACTGGAAAAGCCAGTCCAAAAATCCGGATTGAACAACACCCTTTGCAAAGATTCCACAAGCCCCATATTGCCGGATTCAATTTTTGAGAAGTCCAAAACATCATTTACCAAATTCAAACGCATCCTGCCGGAGCGCTCCACATCTTCAGCATAAGATAAAAATAAGCGAAAAAAGACATACTGTAATAAACAAAGTCTTGATCAGATTGTTCATACTATTCTCCCAAATTTATAACGAAAAAGTTGCTCCTCCCCGCCATAACTGCTACAATCATATGTAGACTAGCGGAGCGGTCTCATCTGCCATCTTTTCAGATGCGCATTTAACAAGGAGGTTATCCATGCCAGGATTTATAGCTCATCATCTTTTCGGTCAAAAAACCAAAAAGCTCATCAAAGATGAAAATATATTAAAATGTATCAAAAAAAACAAAGCAGCATATAATCTCGGACTTCAGGGACCAGATATCTTTTATTACAATATAGATTCATACATAAGACCCGGTAAAAATCCCGGTTCGCGAGAACACGATGAAAACACCGATGCCTTTCTTTTAAATCTGGCGCGCTCGCTTTCTCTTTTTCCTTCGCCCTATGACTATGAGTGTGCCATAAGTTACCTCGCAGGTTTCTATGCCCACTATACCCTTGACAGGATATGTCATCCCTTCATCTTTGCCCGCACATTCTATGATTTTAATGACAGTAAAAATTATCTCGGCTCACATTATCAGTACGAAACCGACCTTGACGCCCTCTATCTGATGAAGGAAAAGGGTATTTGTCCTTCAGCTTTTCGTGGTGGCGATAAAATAACCGTTTCCAAAGAGCAGGCTGATATAATAAACACCATGCTCTCCTACGCTCATCGCAAAACCTACGGAAAACTGTCTCTTCGAAAAAACGAAGCCCGTCGCAGTGCTTATTCCATGAAAAAAATCCTCCCCCTTCTGGCGGATTCTCACGGAATAAAAAAATTTATTCTCTCCGGCATAGAAAGGTCTTTATTCGGAGCACCCTATCTTTCGGGGATGATTACATCCGACCAAGAAATCCGTTTTAAGGACCCCGAAAATATGTCGCACAATATATGGAAAAGTCCCTGGGATAAATCAGTGAAAAGATGCGAGGACTTCTATGAGCTTATCGATATTGCATACAGAGAGTATCAAAAAATCACACCTCTCCTAAATGACTTAATGCGGCATAAAGCAAAAATTACCGAAACCACTGCAGAACATTTCCATTAAACAAAGGGTAGTGCAGCACGAAAGCGGACTTATAGTGGTGGTATGGAAGCCCTCTCCCATATTGTGATACCACTGTCCGCCGTATTCGAGCTGTTCCATAAATCTCCTGTACTCCATATTGCTCGGCTCAAGGCTTAGTGCCCTGCCTATATGATCTCTTGCTGTCACATTGTTTCCTATGCCGTAATTGGCAACCGCAGAAAGGTAGTACCATCTTCCTGTCCTTGCAGATATACGGTTTAGACAGTTTAGAGCCTCTCTGTAATATCCCGAATTAATATAATTAACTGCAGCCCTCATATCCGGGTCATCCGACGCATACGAGCCGGAGCTGTATCCGCCGCCCGAAGCATAGCCGTATGAGCCGTAAGACGCTCCCATACCCTGCTGCCTCTGTTTCATAATGGTTTCGTAAGCTTCCTGCACTTCCTTAAAACGCTCTTCGGCAAGAGCCTTATTGGGATTGTTCAGGTTGGCATCCGGGTGATATTTCCTGCTAAGATTTCTGTAAGCTTTCTTTATTTCGTCGTCCGAGGCATCCCTTGATACCCCAAGAACAGTATATGGATCTCTCATTTTCGTTCTTTCTCTTTCTTTGCCTTTTTTAACTGCAGATATTCAAACTTATTCCATACTCCCGAATAAAGAATATTCCTTATTATATCCCCATAAAGCACCACCGGCATCCTTTCAAAAGCCTTGGCACATTCCGTCATCATGCTTACAAGCATAAGCTTTGATATTGTGTCAAAATCCCTGCGGTTTTTTCTGCGTGTCTCAAACAGCACATTGTAAGAACCGTTTCTTATATCCTTGCCTATGTCCTCGTACGCATCCATAATATAGATAAATTTGCCGAGATAAAATCCCAGCGAGCGGAGATTGTCCGACCACATTCCGTCCTCCCATGCAAATATTTCGGAAAGCATCTCCCCCGTGTACCCGGCTACGATATCCACATTGTATTCGCCCGACTCCTCCGCAACCTTCAGATTTTTGATGCACCTGTCTATCGCCGCGGCCTGCCGCGGATACATTATGGCTATCTTTTTGTATTCTTTTTCGAATACCTTCATAAGGGCGCGTTTTCTCATCTGCCCTTCGTCCTGCCAGTCATCGGCAAAATTCCTGTATGACAAAAGCACATTCATCTGTGCCGCATACTCAGTCGCGCGGTTTATCCTCATCTTCCTCTTTTTGGCAGGATGAAGTTTGCAGATAAATTCCTTTTCCTCATCTTCGAGTTCATAAAGTCCGCTGAGCAGAATAATGAGAAATGTCATATCATAGTTTAACAGCATCTGACCTTTTGCCCCGCTGATTTCCTTGAGTTTGGCACAAAGTCCGCAATAAAAGCTCTGATAGATTTCAGTGTTTTCGCTGCTCAGCGACTCCTTGTTTACATTGACATATCCAAACATCCCGTTATCCTATACCTTAAAACAGCTTCCTCCGGTAAACTCCCTTACTATAGAATTCTTTGCAATCTCTTCGGAAGGATATGGCAGGCAGTACGACAGGAGTTTTAACAGCCTCTTCGCCTCCGGATACTCCTTTGAATCCTTTGGTATTGCATAAAGCAGCGGCTCAATATAGGGTTTTAAAACAGGCAGTTCATATACAAGAGCCGAATTAAACATAACATCCGCATTCTCCTGGAATGGGAAGATATGCTTGTCTTCTCCGCTTGTCACGCTGTCCCATCTTTCCAGAGATGCGAGAGCATTATGTCCTCTTGTTCTGTTATCCCTGACTATTCTTCTAAGCAGTCTCGAATCCCTCGTAGAGATGAAATTATGCTCATCAATCTTAAGAGGTGTGAGTGCACTGATATATATTTTGAACTTGCTCTCTGCCGGAAGAGAATACGAAAGCTTATCATTAAGTCCGTGAATACCCTCTATGACAAGGATATCCTCCTCTCCAATCTGCAGTTTGTTGCCGTTGTACTCCCGTCTTCCGGTAATGAAGTTGTAAGTAGGCATATCCACCACTTCTCCGCGAAGCAGAGCATTCATAGCATCATTAAAGCCTTCTATATCCATGGCATCAAGAGCCTCAAAATCAAGGCTGCCGTCCGGCAGCGGTATCATATCCGCCCTGTTTACAAAAAAATCATCGAGTCCTATCGGATGCGGCTTGAGTCCCATAGCCATTAGCTGAATCGACAGCCTATGGGAAAATGTTGTCTTGCCCGATGATGAAGGACCTGCTATCATAACGAATTTCTTATCCTTGTCCTCTGCTATCTTTTGGGCTATGTCACCTATGCGCTTTTCCATTTCCGCTTCCTGGGCAAGAATGATATAGGTCATATCTCCGCTTGCAATCCTGTCGTTTAAGGCACCAAGTGTTGCAATGTCAAGGGAGTGTACCCACCTTGACGCCAGATGGAGCTGGTCAAAAAGTTTGGGACGCAGCTGCGGCTCCTCTATGCTGTGCACAGAAGAGTTTGACGGGAAGTTGATTAAAAATCCGTCTCCAAACCTGCTGATTTCATAGTTTTTAATCATACCGGTGGAAGGAGCGATATATCCGAATGAATAATCGATAAATCCATCAAGCTCGTACATGTTTATGCGCGAATCTCCCCTGTATTTTAAGAGACGCGCCTTATCACTCAGGCCAAAGGTATTAAAGCTCTCAATAGCCTCATCCACAGACATTGTGTACTTGTTAAATACAATATCCCTCTCGACATAATCATTCATGCATTTATTTACGGCATCAACAAACTCATCATCTATATCTACCTTGGCATTGTCTCTGAACAGCTCACAATAATATGCCTGATCCATCGAGTAGAGCACATGAATGTTATCCTCATGGTTTTGTACCACATCAACAATAGCCTTATGAAGCATCAGCATGGCTGTCCTTCTGTATGTCATCATGCCGGCCTTGTCCTTTATTGTCACAAATTCTATTGTGGTGTTTTTATCGATTGACTTATATAGCTCTGTCAGATTGCCATCGGCTTTGGCAAGGATTATAGGTGCATCATAATCCTTACTGTACTCCTTCGAAAGTTCCAGATATGTGACTCCCGATTCATATTCTTTTTCCTTACCGTCAATTTTCAGTAAAACCTTTTCGCCCAAAATAAAACCTTCTTTCTTAAGTTGAATTAATTAGTCAGTCATCTCCTGTGCCTTTTTGTTAATCCCCATTTTATGCATAATCTGCATATATCTCTCACTGCCTCTCTTGCCGGCAGATTCAAGCTCATTTAAAACGCCTTCAAGCTTTGCCCTTTCGTCCCTTAGATACTCTTTCAGTACCGGATGGGATTTTTCGATAAGTTTCCTGCCGTAAGCAGAAGTAACCTCATCGCATAAGCCCGTTTTATCCGGCTGATACGCCGTTTTTATTATAACATAATATTTGCCGTCCTCTTTTACCATATCTTCATCTATTACGGCAAATCCAAGCTGCCGGAGTCTGCCTCTTACATACTCTATATCCGACTGCGGTGATATGATAAGCTCTTTGAGCCCCTGAGATACATCCGGGTTTCTTTCAATAATACCGCATATAAGACGGCCGCCCATTCCGGCAATAACCGCCGAGGCAGCTTCACCTTTTTTTAGCTTATCAAACCCGTCGGAAAGTCTGGTTTCAATAAGATGCTCCATTTGGCTTTCCTTTATATGCTTCCCTGCCCGCTCAAGCGGCCCCTTGTTTACATCCATTGCTATGGCTTTTATGCATTTGCCCCGTCTGACTGCCTCTATTGCAAGATACCCGTGGTCAGTGCCCACATCGGCCAAAACGCCGCCTTCTGTTATCTGTGACAGTACAGCCTCAAGTCTTTCCGATAACATATTACTCAAGATAATCCTTCAGCTTGCGGCTTCTTGACGGATGGCGGAGTTTTCTTAATGCCTTGGCCTCAATCTGTCTGATTCTTTCCCTTGTTACATTAAACTCCTTACCTACTTCTTCGAGGGTGCGGGCTCTGCCGTCATCAAGTCCGAATCTGAGTCTTAAAACCTTCTGTTCCCTGTCCGTAAGAGTACTGAGTACCTCAACAAGCTGCTCTTTAAGCAGGGTAAACGCCGCTGCATCTGCCGGCACCGGAACATTGTCGTCCTGAATAAAGTCTCCGAGATGAGAATCCTCTTCCTCTCCTATAGGTGTCTCTAAGGATACGGGCTCCTGTGAAATCTTTAAAATTTCCCTGACCCTTTCTACCGGCATCTTCATCTCTGCAGCTATCTCCTCCGGAAGCGGCTCTCGTCCGAGTTCCTGCAAAAGCTGGCGCGATACCCTTATAAGCTTGTTTATTGTCTCAACCATATGTACCGGTATGCGGATGGTTCTGGCCTGGTCGGCTATGGCTCTTGTTATTGCCTGTCTTATCCACCATGTCGCATAGGTACTGAACTTATATCCCTTACTGTAATCGAATTTTTCAACAGCCTTTATAAGTCCGAGATTACCCTCCTGAATAAGGTCAAGGAAAAGCATACCCCTGCCAACATATCTTTTGGCGATACTTACAACAAGTCTGAGGTTTGCCTCTGCCAGTTTCTTTTTGGCATCCTCTCCTCCTGCTATATCCTTTTGGAGCTCGGCAAGTTCTTTATCTATCTCGTCCTGACGCTTCTTGGCTGCGTCCTCCCTTTCTTTTTCAAGCTCCGCTATTTTCTCTGCCGCCTTTGCTCCGGCCTCCATCTTGCGTGCGAGTTCTATCTCCTCATCTGCCGTAAGAAGCGGTACCTTTCCGATTTCTTTAAGGTACATACGGACAGGATCCTCGAGTCCTATGCCCTCTGGAACAGATAAGTCTATGGTTTCGACATCCACCTCATCGTCTTCACTTAACATATCGGGATCTATATCAAGATCTTCTTCCTCCTCATTTGCTGCCGATATGGTAAGAACATCAACACCCTGAGCCTCAACATACTCAAAGATTTTCTCCATGTCCTTCTCTTCAAGTTCCATGTCCTTGAAAAAATCATTTATTTCAGTCTCCTCAAGAACATTTTTGTTAGCCTTTGCCTTTTCAACAATCTGCTGAAGTTTCTCCTCGAATAATTTCAAATCCTTCTCTTCCATAATATCTTGTAACCTTTCTGTATTTATATGTCTATATAACCAGTTTTTCAAGTTCCTGCAGGGCTTTCTTTTCCGCTATTATCCTGGTAAGTCCTCCAACATCTAAGGCCCCTGCTTCCCTGCTCATTTTTTCTATTGCCTTTTGTTTCATCTTGATAATTGTCTCTTTGAGAGCCTTTTCCCTCTCCGATACGCTCATATCGTCAAACACGGCTCCGTTAAACATCTCAGCCACCTTGGCCTGGTTTTCATCCTCGGTAAACCCTGTCACAATTTTGGCCGGATTGGGATTGCCTTCCTCCATCTGCTCATATAAAAGCGTCGCCACTCTAATATAAAGTTCTCCTTCAAAGTCCTCAGGCCTGATATATTTTTTAACCTTGTCGTATAGATTCCTGTCCTCCACCAGCCAGGTCAAAAGCAGGTTCTGGGATTTATCAAATCCTTCCTTGGGCTTTATGCTCTTTTGCCTCTGCATCCTTATAGGGGCGTTTTCCGCCACTATACCTCTTTCAAGACCTATTTCATTGACTTTTCGTCTGAGAGCACCTGCATCCGTGTTATACCTGTGCGCTACAGTATCAATGTAATTATTTCTCTCTATCTCATCTGTAAAACCGGTCAGTTTTTTTGCCGCCTCACCGAGAAAATCGGTCTTGCCTTTAGGGTCGTTTAAATCGTAGCCGTTTGCAATGGTGGATATCTCAAAAAGAAAACTGTTTTCAGCCTCACTTATCCTTTTTTCAAACTCCTCTTTTCCGAGGTTTTTGATAAATTCATCAGGATCCTTATACGGCTTCATATTTATGACCTTGGCACTTATGCCGGCTTCTTTTAGTATGGGTACCGCCCGAAATGCCGCCTTTACTCCTGCATTGTCTGAGTCATAGCACAATAGCACTTCTTTTACATATCTCGACAAAAGTCTGGCATGGCCGCTTGTAAGTGCCGTACCCAGGGATGCCGCAGCATTGGTAAATCCCGCCTGATGCATGGCAATAACATCCATATATCCCTCGCAGAGTATGATATTACCCCGCCTTGACTGCCTGGCGATATTAAGTCCGTAGAGATTGCGGCTTTTGTCGAAAACCTTTGTTTCCGGAGAGTTCATATATTTGGGAGTTGCGTCTCCCATTACCCTGCCTCCGAAACCTATGACATGACCGCTTACATCGAGGATGGGAAACATCACCCTGTTCCAGAACTTATCATGTCCGCCTCTTTTTTCATCAAAGAGGCACAGTCCGCTTTCTCTAAGGATATCATCACTGTACCCTTTGTTTTTCAGGTATTTGTACAAGTCATCGCTGTACTGAAGCGAATACCCCAAACCGAATTTTTTAATTGTTTCTTCGGTAAGCTGCCTCTTTTCAAAATAGCGCCTTGCTATATCACCGTTTTGACCTTTAAGCTGCATATAAAAATAATTGGCAGCGTCTTTGTTTACCTCCAATATCCTGCTCTTAAGGTCAGCCTCTTTTTTGGCCTTTTCATCGTATCTTACCTCGGGCATCTCCATACCCACCCGCTCCGCAAGATGGGCAACCGACTCCATAAAGGTGAAGTTTTCATATTCCATTACAAAATTAAAAACATTTCCGCCCTTGCCACAGCCAAAGCAGTAAAACATCTGCTTACCCGGTGATACCGAAAAAGAGGCCGTTTTTTCCCCGTGAAACGGGCACAGTCCGAAATAGTTGCTTCCCCGCCTAGTCAGTTTGATGTAGCCGGAGACAACATCCACTATATCGTTTCTGCTCCTTACCTCTTCGATAAAATCATCATTTATTCCCGGCATTTTAGTAACTCCATGATTTCGGCATAAATATTTCTTCGAATACATTCATGGCGTACTGATCTGTCATTCCGGAAATATAGTCACACACCGACCTGTCCTTTGGCGTGCCTGTTTCTATATTTCTGATGTACATATCCGGCAGCTCCTGAGTATTCTTCATATAGTATTCAAACAGACTTTTAAGCACCTGTTTGGTCTTTTCTTCCTGTTCGATTGTCCTTGCGTGCTTATAAACCCTCTGAAACATGAATTTTCTAAGGTTGTACATGGTGTTTTCCGCCTCCTCGGACATCCTGATATCGTTTTGTCCACGGCTGGTGTCAATAACATCATGAATGAGTGTATTAAGCCTCTTTCTAAGTGAAGTGCCAAGTACCCTGTGAGTCTCCTCGGGTATATCGTCTTCGGTGATAAGCCCCGCCCTTATGGCATCGTCAATATCGTGATTGATATAGGCGATTTTATCCGAATATCTGACTATCTTTCCCTCAAGGGTATGGGGCATTGTCGAGGTCTGGTGATTCAAAATACCGTCTCTCACTTCCCATGTGAGATTCAGACCTCTCCCGTCCTTTTCAAGTTTTTCAACCACTCGCACGCTTTGCTCATTATGTTTGAAACCTCCCTCGCAAAGGCTGTTTAAAACCGCCTCTCCGGAGTGTCCAAACGGAGTATGACCAAGGTCATGGCCTAAAGCTATGGCCTCAACAAGCTCCTCATTAAGCCTGAGCGCTTTGCAGATTGTCCTTGCATTCTGTGATACTTCAAGAGTATGTGTAAGCCTTGTCCTGTAGTGGTCTCCCTGGGGGTGATAAAAGACCTGCGTCTTGTGCATAAGACGCCTGAAAGACTTGCAGTGGATGATTCTGTCCCTGTCTCTTTGATATACAGGTCTGATGTCGCACTGCGGCTCGTCCTTATCCCTTCCTTTTGAATTGCAGCTAAAGGAAGCATAAGGACTTAAGTTCTCTTTTTCCCACTCTTCAATTTCTTCTCTGATGGTCATATGTGTTCTCCCTGCGCAATTATCTCACATTAATATTATTCCGTGCCTCTGTAATTTTTCCTTTTTTCTCCAAAATTTTTTTAGAGGAAGAGGTTCTTATCTGACTTAGATGAAAAAACAGAGTCCCGCACGCGAAACCCTGTTTTATATTATCTCCACAAATCTGCAAGTTCATATATGAGTCTTTCTGTCTTTTCCCATCCGAGACAGGGGTCTGTAATGGATTTACCGTATACACCCTCGCCTATCTTCTGATTGCCGTCTTCTATATAGCTTTCTATCATCAGTCCTTTCACCAGTTTTTTGATATCATTATTGTGATTTCTGCTGGCTATGACTTCCTTGGCTATTCTGATTTGTTCAATATATTTTTTTCCGGAATTGTTGTGATTACAATCCACTATAACAGCCGGATTAACCAGGTCCGAATGTTCCTCGTAAAGCGCTGCCACATCCAGAAGATCCTCATAATGATAGTTCGGATGGCTGCGACCGTATTTATCCACATATCCCCTTAAAATAGCATGTGCAAGGGGATTACCCACAGTCTTGGCTTCCCAGCCTCTGTAAAGGAAGGTATGAGAATTCTGTGCTGCCGTAATCGAATTCATCATAACGGTAAGATCTCCGGCTGTAGGGTTTTTCATACCGGCAGGCAGACCGGCTCCGCTGGCCACTATCCTGTGCTGCTGGTTTTCAACCGACCGCGCTCCTATGGCAATATACGCCAGAAGATCAGATAAATATCTGTGGTTTTCCGGATAGAGCATCTCTTCTGCCGAGGTAAATCCGGTCTCTGCGACCACCTTGGTATGCAGGTCCCTTATAGCTATAATACCTTTAAGCATGTCCTCATGATCCTCCGGATTCGGAGAATGAAGCATACCCTTGTACCCGAGTCCTGTAGTACGGGGTTTGTTTGTATAAACCCTCGGAATGATGAAAATACGGTCTTCTACCTTATCTGCAACCTTTTTAAGTCTGGACACATAATCAAGCACCGATGTCTCATTATCCGCAGAACATGGGCCTATTATGAGAAGCAGCCTGTCATCTTTGCCTTCGAAAATATTCTTGATGACCTCGTCTCTTTCGTCTCTTGTTTTTATAATTTCATCCGTAAGCGGGAACTGCTCCTTTATCTCCTTGGGAGTAGGCAGCTTACGGTAAAATTCCATTTTCATATCCATAACGCAAATCCTCCATCTGTTATGTACTGATTAGAATCTTAACACTTTATCACTTTAAAGTCAAGAAGTTTATACGATAGGAAATCGGGATTTCCTATAAGATGAAAAAAGCATCCGGTTTTACCGAATGCTTTAAAGAGCGATAGACGAGACTCGAACTCGCGACCTCCACCTTGGCAAGGTGGCGTACTACCAACTGTACTACTATCGCAAAGAGCGGGTAGCGGGAATCGAACCCGCGTATCCAGCTTGGAAGGCTGGTGTTCTACCATTGAACTACACCCGCGCACTTCGAATGAAGCTTCATATTGGTTTGAGAAGTCAAAACAATTGCTTGTTAACTTTACGAGTGCCCAGTTCCGGAATCGAACTAGTGAGGATTTTCATTCTGCGTTAAGCAAATGTCCTGCGGACATTTGTAGCAGAACCTCACACAAGGCAACAAATAAAACTTTACGAGTGCCCAGTTCCGGAATCGAACCAGAGACACGAGGATTTTCAGTCCTCTGCTCTACCAACTGAGCTAACTGGGCTCGCATGTGTTTGTCACAGCAAAAACAATATTACAGCAAAACTCCCAATCTGTCAATCGCTTTTTTCAAAATTTTAAAAGAATTTTTTTGCGTCCGGTCTGACAGCCAGAAAAGCGTCCGCAAAATTTCTC
>CAJOOU010000160.1 GCA_905236735.1 uncultured Eubacterium sp.
CCGTATACATTTTCTATGGCCCTTGCCACAGCGACAGATGCCGCAGTAGTAATAAGCACGCTCTCCGCAATTTCAAGCTCAGGCATTAATATTACGCTCATATATATCCCGGTATCAGCAGGAGAATAAAAACTCCGCCCTCTTCTGCCCTTTCCGGCAGTCTGTCTGTTTGCCACTACAAGAGCCGCATCCTGTGCTCCTTTTTCAATGAGCCTGCGCGCTTCCTCATTTGTGGAGTCTATCTCATCATAAACATAAAGCTGCCCGGGAGAAGCATAGCAGGATATACCCTCTTTTGACAATATGTCCGTATCCGGTCTGAGTGAATATCCCTTATTAGTCACCGAATCAATCTCATAACCCTCTTTTTTCAGCGCATTTACAGCCTTCCAAACTGCATTTCTCGATACTCCGACCGCATCTGCAAGCCTTTGTCCGGAAAAAAATTCCCCCCTGTTTTCTTCGAGAGTCCTTAAGACCTCCTCCTTAGCACTCATCTTCCTCCTCCTCGCTAAAAAGCTCATGCATCTGTGTCTTTTGATTTTCCAGTATTTTAGCCCTTTCCCTTATGGTCTGATTATAAGTAAAGCTGCGATATATGGCAAGGAAAAGGAAAAGGGTTGCCATATTGAGTGCCTGGGGATTGTTTACTACAGCCTGTCCCGCGTATCCCATTATTCCAAAAAGCCATACGCCCTTCTCTTCGCACCAGTTCTTTCTTTTTATGTATTCCCTGATTGCCGAGCCGTACATCATTATATATCCCGCGGCTCCTGCTATACCCGTAGTTACCAGGTACTGCAGAAATTCGTTATGGGCATTTACCACTCGCTTGCCCCAGTGTTCTTCTATGAAATCATTAAATGTGTTCATTACAGGTATGCCAAAGCAATCCGGTCCCACTCCTACAAGTTTCTCCCTGATGCTTCCGTCTGAAAACACTGATAAAGCAAATCCCCAGATATAGCCTCTCTTTGTTCCCCATTCTCCGTCAAAAATAAGGGCATTATACCCCACCACAGCCACTACCGCCAAAAATCCACAGACAGCAAATACCCTCGAGGCTCTTCTCGTGTTTTTGTCGGTCAGATGTTTTTCGTAGTAATTATATCTGATTACCAGAATAATACAGATGGCTGCAATCGGCATATAAATATTGGTATCAAGAATAAATTCCGGCACACCGAGAAAACTCACCATATCTCCCGGCCAAAAACTCTCAAAAAGTTTGCAGACAAGAGAAGCTATACCAAAAAATATTCCGCACGAAAACAGTCTCAGATACTTCCATCCCTTGTTCAAAGTATATATAATGAGAAAAAGACATCCCAATCCTACTCCGAGAAACGCTCCGTCACTGTTTCCCATAAAAAGGTTGACAAACCCCAGGGTTATTACAACTCCGGACCACACCCTCTGCCACGGCTCATAACTTATGATATAAAGTGCCATAATCACCGGCATTACAAGAGACAAATATCCGGCATAACTGTTTACATTTCCAATAGTCGCAATATACTCATACATTTCATCCGAGCTGAGTTTGGTATGGAGAGACAGAGGGTCTACCCCAATCCCGTTAAGCATTCCAAGTACAAAAAGCACGCTCGCCGCCCCAAGAAGAAAGGCAAATGTCTTTTCATCCAGCACAAAGTTTCTGGATACATATATATACATAAGTACAAGCAGGATTATCGTACCCGCACCCATGTGCCATCCGCTGCTGCCTGTAAACGCCTCATATCTGTAGTCGCTGAAAAGCCATGACAAAATCGCCGCGCCGCCAAACAGTCCCACGCTTATATCCATAAGATTTATACTGGATATAAGCGTCCCGGGGGTAGGCAGCCTGCTTTTTCCAAACCCTATTCCGGCGCTCTCGACCACTACAGCCATAAAAAGCACTACACCGGCAGTTACCCAGAATATATGAGCCTTCGCCATAAGCGTGTTGAAATATCCGTTCTCATAATAAAGCGGCATCATCACAAGCGTTGCAAAGACATAAAATTTTACTAATGTTTGTCTCCAGTCGTTCATCTTATACCCTTGTTTTCTCCACTACTTTTTTTACCCGGCTAATCATTTCCTCATAATTATCTTTTTTATGCGGAAAAACACAACCGCTGCATATCTTTATTCCATCCCTGCCTCTTTCGAAATCTCCTCCGCACTTCTCGCCGAGAGCAAACAGAGGACAATAGCAAAAAAGACAGTTAAATTCTTCCTCGGCTATACCCTTGTGACAGGGAAAATATTCACACTCCCTGTTCTGATAAAACGAATAATTTTTCATAGGTTCACCCACACATCTTTGTTAAAGAAAAAGGATATTCATTCTCCTTTTCGAATGAATACCCTTAAAGAGCGATAGACGAGACTCGAACTCGCGACCTCCACCTTGGCAAGGTGGCGTACTACCAACTGTACTACTATCGCGCGACTCGTATATCATAGCCTAAAACCCATGTGTTGTCAAGGGCTAAGCCAAAAACAACCCGGCAGGTAACTAGTATCCTGCCGGGTCGTCCGTCTACTTATAA
>CAJOOU010000161.1 GCA_905236735.1 uncultured Eubacterium sp.
TTGAAACAATAGTGAAAAAATTAAAGTATTTACCCGATGTGCCGATATAAGAATTGTAGTAGTAGGTGCATTTGTAAAAGGAGGCGATGTCTATGCCAATTTCGGGAATCAGTGGATTGTCAAGCGTATATGACATCTCATCTGTTTACGGCAACCCGGTAAGTACAAGTCCGATTTCGGCAATTGATGAAGACACATCTAAAAATCCGGCACTTGTTATTGCCGAGAAAAAACCGGCAGAGCAGATTCAGGCGCCTGACAGAGAGCCTGCTTCGGCGGTGGCAACCGGAGATTTTGCACAGATGCTTCAGATTCAGGAGGAGATTGTTTCCAACAACGAAGACGGAGCTCTGCCGCCTCAGCTTGCTACCATGGAAGAAGCGCCACAGACTAACTACAATGACATCATGAATCAAATGATGTCACAATCGTCATTCAACATAGGCAATATAGCCATGGCATAAACGGGGAGTGACGAGAAAAGACCGGGCACGGGAATTTAGTGCCCGGTCTTTTACTTTATGGGGATTTTAACAGTGCTTCTGGTTCCGGAACCGGGGGCACTTTCTATAACGAGTTCTCCTCCGCACAGATATTTAAGGCGCTGTTTAATATTGTTTACGCCAACATGCTGCTTGCCTAAGGTGGCGAGCATAGCTGTGTCAAAGCCTACGCCGTCATCTGAAATATCCACATAGTGAAAGGCGTTGTCCTTGTAGGTGTGAATGGTAAGGGTGCCGCCTTCAAGTTTTTCCATAAGACCATGCTTTATGCTGTTTTCAACAAGAGGTTGAAGAGTCATTGGAGGAATCCGGTAGTTGTCCGTATCCTCATAATCGTATATTACATTAAGTCTTTCATCAAATCTTTTCTTTTCCATATAAATATAGTGGGATATTATATCTTTTTCATAGTCTAAATCCACGGTGCTGCTGTAATTAATACTGTTTGTAACGCCTCTTAAGTAGGCAGAAAATTCGTCAACAGCAGTTAAGGCGTCCTCATTGTCAGGATTTATAAGAGAGCGGATGAGAGCCAGGCAGTTATATATGAAGTGAGGCTGTATCTGCGAGATGAGCAGACGGTTCTGGGTATTTTGAAGAGCCTGACTCTGAACCCTGACAAGGTTGGCACGGTCTATCATATGCGCTGTAAAAACCAGAATAAATGAGACGGCAATACCAAGGTTAACCAGAGAAAGCCCGTAAGCAAACATCTGAATTATTGCCATAATAACCGGGAAAAAAGAAAAAGAAATCAGGCTTAATATGGTGATGTCGTTAATGTATTTTCTGTATCTGAACACAAGGTTTGCGTAGATGAGAAGGCAGGCCAGGGATAAGGAAAAGCATATGATAATGTAGTCATTCCTGTGATAGTAGTTGCCGACATCGAAATAGTAGTAGAATCCGTTAAATTGGGAAACCACAAGAAGTAAAAGATTTATTACGCATAGTATGCGAATAATTCTGAATGATAATCTGGAGGGTTTTATATCGTATTCTTTAAGGATTTCTTCAAAGTAGAACCCGAAAATAACAGTGAGAATAATCTGGGATGCGAATACTATAAAGTTGGAAAGCCTTGTCATAATCATCCCGACATATGAGTCGTCTCCGCGGAATATGTAGGCAAGAGAATCAAACAAAAGCAGCATAATGGACATGTACATTATATTGCATAATATTGTGGTAGAGCGTCTGTGAGGCACATTACTAATGGTAAGAAGTACCGCGCAAATCAGGCAGAACATACTGCCCCATATTTCAAGAGATACCTGTACAATACTTATACTGCTCATAAATCAAACTCCCTGTTGCAAAACGACTGAAATTTGTATAATATTATAAGAGAATTCTGCCAATTTGGCAACTGTCAGACCATAAAGGGGGTTTTATGCAGTATTTGGTAGTTGATGATGAAAAACTTGTCAGGGGAGCTATTGTCTCGGAGCTGAAAAAAGCGGTACCGGAGGATTCGGAGATATTCGATGCGGAAAACTATATAAAGGCTCTTGATATAATCAGGGAGAATGATATATATGTGGCGTTTCTGGACATTAACCTGCCGGTGGTAAACGGAATAGAACTTTCAAAGCAGATAGTTGAGATTTCGCCCGAAACCAATATTGTATTTGCTACAGCAAATTCACAGTACTCAGTGGAAGCATGGGAAACAGAGGCGAGCACCTTCCTGCTGAAACCCATAACAAAAGCAGCAATAGAAAAAGCCATGGAAAAACTCAGAAAACCGAGAAACCACGGAGCAGAGAAAATCAAGGCTCAGTGTTTCGGGAATTTTGAGTGTTTTTACCACAACAAACCGATTGCGTTTTCCCGCTCGCAGAGCAAGGAATTTCTGGCATATCTGATCGACCGGAAGGGAGCGGAGGTCGGAGCGGATGAGATAAGGGCTGTGCTCTGGGAGGAAGAAGAAGACAGTGAGGCCAAAAAGAGTTATATAAGAACACTGGCCAGTGACATCAGAAAGAGCCTTCGGGAAATAGGAATGGAAGATGCCCTTATTCACCGCAAAGGTAATTATTCGGTAAACAGAGAATGTTTTGAATGCGATTATTATGATTATATAGAAGGCAAGCTGCCCGGGGACAGCTTTACGGGAGAATATATGAGCCGGTATTCCTGGGCTGAAAACACGCTGGCCACACTTATTTAGGAAAAAAAGATGCAAAAAAATGCATCTTTTTTTTATTTGTGCCACATTTGTTGCAGTGACTGTGATAAGATGCTACTACACTAAAAGCAATATGCGAAAGTGGCACTATCAGCAGGGGAGAGAAATGAAAAAAGAATACAGCGTACTTTTACCGGTATACAAGGGAGAGAAACCGGAGTACTTTAAGAAGAGCATAGATTGTATGCTGAAGCAATCCATAAAGCCTGCAGAGCTGTGGATATTAGAGGACGGGGAGCTTACAGATGAGCTTGAAAACATTGTCAGAGAGTATGAAGGAAAATTCCCCGAAACAATAAAAGTTAACAGACATAAGACGCACAGGAAGCTTGGCCTTGTACTTAAAGAAGGAGTAGAACTTGCATCATATGAATACATATCCAGGATGGACTCGGACGACCTCTGTGAAAGGGAGAGAACAGAGCGGCAGTTTGAAGTATTGGAAAAACATCCGGAGGTAGACATAGTCGGCACGATATATGATGAGTTTTTGCAAGAAGGCGTCAAAGGGCCGGTAAGGATGCTCCCGGAGAAGCCGGATGAGATTTTAGAATTTGCCCACAAGAGAAACCCGTTTGGACATTCAAGCATTCTGATGAAAAAGCAGGCGGTAGTTGATGCCGGCAATTACAGAGATTATGAAGGACTTGAGGACTATGACCTGTGGCTTAGGATGTTTTTAAACGGAAGCAAAGGTTATAACATTCAGGAGGCGCTCGTCCATGTGAGGGCAGGACGGGATTTCTATAACAGGCGGGGTGGGAAAGAATATTTGGCCCGTCAGGAGAAATTCTTTAAAGAATTTACCCAAAGAGGATTTTTTACGGAAAGAGAATACAGATACACGATTGGAGTAAGAAGAGTATTTTGCAGACTTCCGGGTTGGGCAAGAAGTTTTTTGTACAAAACTTTGCTAAGGAAGTAACGGAGGAGCCGTATGAAAACAAAACTCTTGAAAACAGGTAAATTAACAGTTGTGATGGCAGTTCTCGTCGTAGCACTTATGGCTATGGCTTATTTGGCGTTTATGGCTTCGTTCACAAACAACAAATATACATCAAACGAGACAGGCATAAGCGTAGCGGAGCTTGCAGAAGGTACTTTGCCAAAAACAAGTATGCTCAGGGTGCAGGACAGGACACAGGTCACTGATTCCGATGTGTTTACAAGCATAGCTGCACTTGAGAGTGTGGATACCGATGTGCTTAAGGCTAAGGTATACGACATAAGTCTCGTGGACGGAAACGGAAACGAAATGCAGCCTGACGGACCTGTTTTGGTAAGTATCGAGGTACCCGAGGGATTTAACCCTGACGCACTTGCACTTTACTACATAGAAGACGGCATAGAGGCCATGGAGCAGGTGGATATAGAGGTTAGCGAAGGAGTTATTACCTTTGAAAGAGATCATTTCTGTAAGTTCTGTCTTATGTCCACGGCCAACGCTCTTGAGGACAAGGGCAAGGACAACGGCAGCGCAAACCTCAGCTGGTATGTAAACAATGCAGATGCTGATACATATTATATAACAACAGGTGCTGATTTAAGGGGTCTTGCTTTGGTGTCCAAAGGAAGCGTGAAATTTGATTCGGCAACAGGTATGGTTAAGTCTGACGGTGACAATACAGCACCTCAGACCAATTTCAGCGGAAAGACAATAATCCTTCTTAATGACGTAACAATGTCTGATACAGAGTGGGAAGGCATAGGAAGCAGTGCATATCCTTTTGCCGGCGCATTTGACGGTAACGGCTATGTAATCTATTCTCTTAGCGGAGAGGGTCTGTTTGGCTATATTTCGGCAGGCGGCACCGTTAAGAATCTGGGTGTGGAGAATGCGGACATCCTCACGAGCAATTCTTCTGTGGGTGTTATCGCAGGAGTAAACAGAGGAAGTGTTTGCAATTCTTATGTATATAATTCAACGATCACTCCGACTTTCGGCGGATATGTCGGCGGAGCAATAGGAAGCCTTAATGCAACAGGTACCGTTAAAAATGTATATACAGCAGATATTAATATTACAAGAGCAGCTGACACCTCCGGCGTCGTAGCCGACGGATACAGCGAGGAGTCGTGCATAAAAATCTATACTACCTACGGTGAATCGCAGGCACAGATAATAACAGCAGAAGAACTCAGAAGTCTTTCTGCTACGCTTAATGAAAATATCGAAAGTCTCGGCGACGGCGCATACTCACAGTGGCAGCTTTCATCCGGAGGACTTCATCCGGTATTTATGACACACGGTGAGTCATCATATGCCGTTATACATGCGGCAACAGTAATAAACGGTGAGGCCAGTTCAGAAGAAGCATTTATCTCAGCCGATGAAGAAAACTACGAAACCGAGATTTACTATGATATGTACAACGGATATGCCGGAATAGAGTTTACGGCAAAACCTTCCGACGAGAACTATACCTTCCTGGGATGGTATGATAATGAAGAAGGAAGAGGAGAGGCAGTAACCAAATCGGAAAAACTTTCCATAGACAGCTATCCGGGTGAAGACAAACATTATTATGCGGTATATCAGGGCGGACCGTTTATTCTGACTCTTACGACAGACGGACACGGAGTAGCCTACGGCGGAGAAAATGCCGAATCGGAGATAAGGGTAACAAGAGGCAGCAGCGTTACGGTATATGCAGATGGCAATACAGGATGGGCATTTGCCGGATGGTACAAAGTAGACGAGGAAACCGGAGAGATTACAGGAGAGGCACTTTCTACGGACAGAAGTTTCACTTGTGCATATACAGTGGCGCCGGAAGGAAACATGACTCTCAGGGCTGTATTTGAAGAAGGTCTTTCAATCAGACTTGACTTTGTAGACGGACAGGACAGCTCGTACGGAAATCTTTTCCATATAGGCGGCAACGCAATATTATTGGGAGAGGCTTTTGAGGTTGATGCAACAGCCAATGCCGGATATGCATTTGAAGGCTGGTACCTTGATGCAGAAGGCACAAATCTTCTTTCAAACGACGCCAATTACAGCAAGACAATAAGTAACCACAGCGAACTTGAACTCACTATTTATGCAAAGTTTAAAGAGGCAGACAGCCCTTATGCTGAGACGACAGGAGCTGACGGCATAGTTATGATAAAAGACCCGACACAGCTTGCCACAAGAGTTATATATCAGTATTCGGGCAGCGTGCCGTATAACTGGCTCGGCTGGACAAAGTTCTGGAGAAACGGTCAGGGAATTGACGCCAACGGCAATGCCAAGAGCACATGGGAAACCGGATATAACGCCGAAGCATATGCGTGGAACGGCTCAAGCGGATATAAGAGCCTTTCAAAGGACATTACATCTACAGGAATAATACTTGAGTATCCCGGATATTATTCATTTATTATTTATGATGCATCCGGAAATATAATGAATTTCCAGTGCATAGAAGTTACGGAAGATGATTTTTCGACGGAAACTGTATTCCCGTCGATAAGCAAAAAATATTCGACCATCACCTTCCATGATACTCAGGATAATGCGAATGAAGTCTATTATCAGCTTACTTCAACAAATACATCGGCGGTCAGCTGCCCCAAGGTATATGAGTCGTGGGCGGGATTTGTTAAAAACGGACAGGAAACAGATGTGCTTCCGGTAAACGGATCTAACGGATACAAGACATTAAAGGCGGTTGACTACAGCTTTGACGGACTGAGCATAAAGGTAACTACCGCGGGCTGGTATACATTCTTCTATAAGTTTGGTGTAAACCAGACAAAGGCAGTATACATCCTGATAACCCAGGAGGATATCGAGGACGGAAAGGGCGGAGTGCCGTCGGTAAAGGCAAACTACACGATGGGAACTGCCGCATACGCAGTGATTTCCGTAAAGACTCCACCTGTAGACGATGCTACCAAATATGCGGTCAAGTTTACTAACAAGACCACGGGCGCATCGACCATAGTTGATATGTACGGTACATACCAGAGCACAGGAAAAAACTATATAGTTTACAGCAAATCATTAAGCGCGGGAACAAAATACCTCATCCAGTCTCTGGCATATGTAAACGGAGAATATATAGAAAACGGTGAATCATATACATTTACAACTGCGGATGCAACAGTAGCAAGCAATGTATCGGGATATTACGGAAACAGTGCGAGCGGCATCTGCTATACAAACAATGCAAACGGAAAACTCAATATGTATGGTGCGAACGGAATAAGGACAACCTACGGCACCGGCGGATGGAATCTATACAGAAACAGTGATTCGAGCACGGCCTCACTTTCGGAAAGTGAAAGCGTACAGATTATACCGACTCTTTCAATTATAAAAGGAACCAGCGGCACTGAGTATGTCAAGCTTACATACCTGCTTAGAAATAATACCAACGCTACAGTAAACGACTACTCTATAGCAATAGGCGCCGATACGCAGATAGGCTCACTTGATTCGGCACCGATAGAAAGAACGGATTACGGCCTTCAGATGTCGGACAACAGCGGTAATGTGATGGCTCTTATCGCAAATGCGGAATCTACTGTAGACGGACTTTACGGCAAGTCAACAACAGCAACCAGCATGTGGTTTGGCAGATACTCGGGTCATACCAGTGCATCAAACAGATATGTAAATATAACATCTCCGGTATCCGGAGTGGACTCAGCCATGATAGTGGCATGGGCAGGAATGACGCTTGCGCCCGGTGAAGTAAAAGAATGCTCGGTTATCATGGGTGTCGTTGGCAGTGGAGTGCTTGTAAACCAGGCTACCATACCTGAGGTATCATCAACAGACGGTAACTTTGAAATAGCATCAAATAATACAGCTACGGCAGAAAATATTTTTACATCCGTATACTATGCTTATGTATCAGAAGACCAGGATGCAGCCGAGTGTCCGTTTACATATAACACCACGGCAAACAACCTGAATACCCTTAAGGCGCAGGGCCTGCAGTATAAGGGCGTAAACGGCAGCACAGGAATAGGAGAGATAAGCGGAGAACTTATAGAAGAAGGTACGGGACAGAACAATCTGGTAGATTATGAGGAACCCGGATGGTACACCTTCGTATTTAACTATACAAGCTATGTATATACAGATGCGACATCAAAGCAAATACAGTCATCGGAAAGAAAGTGCATAGCAGTAAATGTAAAAATAACCGATGAAGACCTCTACGGACATCCGCAGGTAAGAAAGAGTTCAAACAAGCTTCTGGCGTTAAGTAACGGAGCCAATGCAATATCGGTAGTATATCAGCTCAGCTCACTTGCAGTAGATGAGGACTTCCCGTATCTGTATACGGATTGGGGAGAATATGTGAAAAACGGCCGCGGACTGAATGATACACAAAACTCTGAGAAATATATTAACGCCAACACAAGCAGCGGATATCAGGGAACAGGATTCACAGATATCGTAGACGGGCAGAGCGTAGTAGCCGACAGGAGAACATTTACCATTACTACCCCGGGATGGTATACGGTAATACTTAAATACATTGATGATAACGGAAAGACAAAATCGGTATATAAATACATAAAGTTTACAGAGAGCGATTTGGCTGGAATATCACCGGATATCGAAAAGACATATTCGACGATAACCTTTAAAGACAACGAAAGTAAACTCAAATCGGCATACTATCAGCTCACCAGTCTGGACAATATTAATGAGACAGCCTTCCTTAGAGCCTATGCATACGGAGAAGGAACCAACTATACAACAGTAGGACAGAGGCTATATAAGAATTCAAACTACCTTACAGACCTTGAAGTGTTCAAGAGAATTGGTCTTTATGCAAGTGCCGAGGACTATGCTAACGGCAATATGAGCAATGCTCTTATGGGTATAAACGGAGAAGAAGGCTATACCTACTTTAAGACAGCGCCTATGGACGGAGCGTCAATAAGACTTGATACGCCGGGATGGTACACATTTATATTAAACTATGGTGACGGATACCAGGCTATCAAATATGCATATATATCCGAAGCCGATACACAGCATGTACCGCTTGCAACGGTGGACCCGGAAACCGGAATCCTTACAATAGATGCAAACGGACATACTGTAAGCGAAGCATATGTACAGTGGACATGCGCATACACGGACGGAGATGATGCAATACCTGCAGCAAGCAAGTTCAGCACATGGCACAGATACTATACTCACGGACAGAGCGTTACAGCCAATGACTTTAACAAAGAAGACGGATATAAGGCTGTTAAGATAGGAACAGATACAAACTCGACCGGACAGCTGGCACTGTACTACAGCGGATGGTATACCTGCTTTATCAGATATGAAGGCGGAGTACAAATCCAGTATGTATGCCTCGAAGCAGATGGGGATATGCCGGAAATAGTACAGGCAGTCGGCGACGAAGAAGTAAACGGCACAGACAACAGATATATGCTTACTTATACGGACGGTATGACAGGAGCAAACATTGCCAAGTACGCATACGGATATATAGGAAATACGCAGGAAGCTGTTGAAAACGCACTGGCCGGCAAAGAAGGCATATACAGCTGGTATGGCATGACAAGAGCCTGCACCGGAGATATAACCGTTGTAACTGAACCTGTGACGCCGGGAGTAAACGGCAGAACCTTTAATATAGTAGCTGACAAAGCCGGATACTACGCAGTTATGGTATCGGATATATATTACGGAAATCATTATTACATAGCATCAATTACAAACGATGTACCGCTCAGGGAAGAATCCGATGAGCATGTTCCGAATCTCTATGTGGAGGGCAACAAGGTTGTATCCATCGGCGGAGACGGAGCCGTATATATGAAGGCATCGTCCGATGAGACATATACAAAGGGAAGCGAACTTATTATCACAACCGGCGGCAACGGTACTGTGGATGTAATCGATTCGGCAGGAAGAAATTATCGCGTGGCCTATGTGGCCCAGAGCGATATAGTTGACAGGAATCTCCTCGGAAGCCTTCTTGAAACGCTGGACACCTGCCTGACAGAGACTACAGCAACTGATGATGTGCAGTATGAGACAATAACTACTCCGGGCACATATACAAAGCAGACAGCATTTGATGAAGTAACGGCCATTTGCGAAGCAGCGGCAGAGGTATACGAAGATACCGAGAGCCTGCAGAGCGATATAGATATTGAAGTGCTCAAGGTAAGGGCAGCAATTAAACAGTATCAGCAAAATACAAGGACAATAGAGGATGACCTTATCAGCGTGGATGGCTCTACAATTACCGTGACGATACCGGAAGGCAAGAGTTTTGACTACATTATCTACTGCGTTGAGGACTATACGGATGTAGAGACCGGATACAAACCGCCACTTGCAACAATATGGAAAGACTGGACAGGCATTTGCTCATGTGATTACTACAGGATAGAAAACCTTGATTCGAACAATCAGTATAAATTAACAAATGTTCCTGACGGAGTATATTCATTCCAGATTAAGGTTGACGGAAAGATTTACTACAGAAATCCGATAGTAAGTGCTCAGACGGGCAACAAGGTTGCAGTAGCCAAGCCTTATCTTACCAGCGGAGACAGGACAGGCACAGGATATGTAGGCGATGCATACAGGCTTCTGCAGCAGGTTGTAACATATACGGATGCCAAGAGAACAGGCGCTACTCCATATATAAGCGATGCGCTTTATGAGCAGCTCGAATCCAAGATGGATGAGGCCATAGAACTCGGCAATTCGATTACAGAAGAAGATGAGAGCAGGGCGGCAGAGCTTGTGGACGAGGCAGCGGAGCTTCGGACTCTCATAAGAAAAGCAGAAAATGCAAAGGTATACTCGCTTGAAGCAAACGAAACAACCATAACCTGTGAGGATGCTTCCAAAGGAAGTTTCAGCAGCCTTAACTCAAACGGACAGCTTACACAGATGATAGTGGCAAAGGGAGAGCACAGCACCTGGAGTTCATTTGCAAAGATGCCTTATTCGCAGGTACATCTCGAGCAGAACTCAAATAACACTGTAGGCGGCGAGTTTGAAGTATCCGGAGACGGAGTATACACGGCATATCTGAAATACAGAAACGGCACATATGAGTTTAAGACATTTACGGAAAGCGGATTTGCAGCATATCCGTTTACGGCGGCAAGAGTCGGAAACGAACTTGTGATAACCATACCGGAAGAATGCGCAGGAAGCGTAGAGAATGTTTCATATGTAGGCTTTGTTTCAACCAAATATGACGAGACAAATTATATAGACATAACACAAAGCGCAGAAAACGGAGAGGAAAACAGCAAGGTTTATACGGCGCAGCTCCTTGGTATAACAGACCATACGGTATATGTAAAGATGGGAGAAGATGAATACCTGATAACCGTTCCTCTCGGGAATGTACCTCTCGTAAAGATTTATTCTTACAGCGAAAGCGGAGAAGCGTTGATAGGCGTTTTGACACAGGATAAGACCTGCGAGTGGACCGCATATGCACTGGACAACTGTAATACCTGGGATGATATGCTAAGAGCAGAAAGCGGTGTAAGATACATTTCACAAAATGAACTGGTACACATCACCGGAAGCGGTGAGGGAGACGCAATAACATTCTATTTCAAAGGAAAGAATTCGAATCCGAACTACATAACCCAGATATCGGGAGTCGGAATCGTATCGGCAACTGAAATAACGGAATGATAAGTATACAAAATCAGAAAGTATGAAAAGGAGGTTTGTATATGCGAAAGAGAATCAGTGGAATACCAAAAAGTTACAAAATTCTCGCTGTAATCCTCGCACTTGCTTTCGTTCTTGCAAACATCACTAACATTACAAATGCCGGTGATGAAGAGGAAGACACCACTGCCATGGAAGTTATCCAGGAAGTGGGAGAAGAAGGCGAAATCGCGGAAGAGCAGCCACAGGAGGAAACAGAGGAGGCAGCCGTAGAGACTGCTGAGGAGACTTCTGTAAAGACAACCACAGAGACTATCGAGAACAAGAGATTTGATGTTTCGGTAGAAGAAGAGTCTGTAGGCGCACTCGGAGATGCAACAAAGGTTACAGTCGAGGATGTTACGAATGATGTGGATGAAACCAAGATAGAGCAGGTGCTCTCTGATGCAGATATGGATGCAGACGAGGCGGTAACCCAGACTCTGGATATTACCCTTGTTACATCTTCGGGCGAAGAGACGCAGCCGGCTTCGGATGTTACGGTTTCCATCCCGGTACCTGATGATATGGATGCATCTACCGTAAAGGTATATAATCTTGACGACGGTAACAAGCCTGTGGAAGTAGATGCTGTTGTATCAAACGGATATGTACAGTTTACAAGAGACCATTTCTGTAATTTCTGCCTTGTTGCGCTTGGCGTTAACCACGGCGAAGATGTAAGAGAGATTTCCGATGCATCTGTTTACTGGTATGCAAAGGATACCACGGCAAGTACATTCTACATCTCAAATGGTGCAGAACTCAGAGGTCTTTCACTTCTTACCAGAGGTAAGGTAGTATACGACGCTACAACAGGTGTGGTATATGATACGCAGGAAGCAGGCGAACATCAGCAGGAGACAAACGGAGCCTTAAACTTCAGCGGCAAGACAATAGTACTTTCATGTGACATAACAATGTCTTCTTCAATGGAGTTTGACGGACTTGGCACACAAAGCACACCGTTTGCAGGTACATTCGACGGTAACGGGTATGTTATCAAGAATCTTCACCTTGCGCCTTCGTCAGGATATGTTGGAATGTTTGCATATGCAAACGGAGCTGTTATAAAGAACTTGGGCCTTGTAGGTGCTACATACAGCAGCTCACAGTATTGTGACGGTGCAGCCATACTTGTTGGTAAGGGTACTAATGTTACAATCCTTAACTCATATTTATACAACCCGACCATAACAATGAAATCAGATGAATCATCATTTTATGTTGGTGCAATTGCTGCAAATGCGACAGGTACGGTAAAGAACTGTTATGTGGCAGGCGTAAGCAAGAATATAGGATATACTGATACAACAATGACAAATGCGAATGCGGTATATACGGCGTTCGGAAGCGATACCACCTGTGACAACTGCTACAGTGACAGCGCTTCTAAGACAACTCTTACATTCAATGCAAGCGGAGACAACACCGGCAGCAGCAACGATTCGGTTGTGGGCGTCACAGTAGTATCGGCAGCTCAGGTATCTTCAAGTGCTGCAGCAGGATCTGATACTCCGGGTGTGGCAGCCCTCCTTAATGCGGGCGCAGTATCAAACGGCACCGTAGAGGTAGGTCATACAATCTATGCGCTTTCAGGCGGAAGACCGATAATCCAGGCAGGCGTTACCGAGGTAACTTCCGGAACTCTCAATGTAAAGGTAGTAAGCAACGGCGTTATAAGCACAAAAGCAGGATATCTTTATACAAAGAACCTTGAAAGTGATTCATACAGCACACCGTCTACATCCATTGCAACAATAATGGTGGCAGACTATGGCAATATCTTTATTAAACAGGCAGCAAATACAGACTACACCTTCGTGGGCTGGTATCTTGATAAAGAAGGAACGCAGCAGTATACTCCGGCCGAGGGTTCATACAACAGTGATGAGATTCAGATTGAGCAGAGCTCAGAGAATGTTACTGTTTATGCGGTATATACAGGCGGACCGGCGAGCGTAAGTGTTTATGCCGTAGATAACGGAGCTGACGGACAGGGTCAGGCATATGATGCAGCAGAACTTGTTATTGTTGATTCTGAAAAGAATTCCAAGGGTACAAGTGCAGAAGGCGATATGAATTCGACAGTAACCGTGGCAGTAGCAGCTCCTACAGATCTTGGTTCAAACGGTAAGCAGTTCCTTGGATGGTATATATCATCCGATTCGGATAATACAACTACGGTAGATTTCGATACAGATACCTTCCTTGGTGATGACAAGGCTCCTATCACATATACCGAAGACGGTGAGACAAAAACTGCATATTATGCAACAACCCTCAAACTTACAGGCAGAAATATGGTTGTTAAGGCAGTATTTGCAAATTCGGTACAGATACAGCTTATGTATGGTACATACTATGAGAGCGACAGTGCAGATACGGGAACTATGTGTGATGCTTCAATGGGTATTACACAGATAACTCCGGGTGGAGTTGTTGTAGAGCAGAACGGACAGGTTCTCGGCTCACAGGCATATGTAGCCCTCGGCGGAACCTATACGGTTACGGCCAAGTCAAAGGCAGGATACAGCTTCGCAGGCTTCTACAGCAATGCAAGCTGCCGTCCTCAGTATCTCATAACAACCGACCAGTCATATACAACAACATTAAGCGATACATCAGATACAATACTGGTTAAGATTTATGTGGCATATGTGCCTACCTCAACAGCAACTATAACTCATGACGGAAATACTATTACCATTAACGATGACGGACAGATTCTTCAGAAGGTGGTATGGCAGTACTCAGGTACATGCAAGTTCGCATACTCTTCATGGAACAGCTATGTACAGAACGGACTTGGAAAATATACAAACGCAAACAATATAAAGAGTGCTTCAGTTGTTAATGTAGGCGGCTACAGAAGTGACTACAGCGCGAACAAGAATGCATTTGAGTGGAACGGCAGCAACGGATACTTTATGATTTTCAACAGTGATACAACCGGTATGAACTCACCTATTTCTGGCAAGCAGATTACCGTAATGTATCCGGGACATTATACCTTCCTTCTTACACCAAAGAACGGCGTAATGTATTCTGTAGATGTTGAAATTACCGCAGACGAGATGGGTACACTTACAGGTGAGCCGGATGTTTCCAAAAACGGGGCAACTCTTACGGTAAACGGAAACGGAAATACTATCGTTCAGGCATTCTACCAGCTTACAACAACAGACCTTACAGGCGATGAGCCGTCTGTAGCAACAAGCTGGTACAGATACACGGTAAACGGTCAGCAGACAGTATACGATTCATCGTTTGACAGACAGTTTGACCTCAGAACATACAACGGTGCAAACGGATATATCAATCTCGGAGCAAATTGCGACGGCATACAGATTCAGGCCAACAGATTCGGCTACTATACATTCTGGATCAAGTACGGCGAGGAAGGCAATATTGTTCAGAGAGTAGTAAGAGTTGGCAATGTGGCCGGCGAAGACGAGGAAGAGTTTGACGAAGAGGAAGTAGGAGACGCAATTATCTCTGTTCTTCAGAAAACATCCTATGCAAACACATCATGGGTATATGCAAAGGTTAAATTCGTAGCTCAGGACGGCGCACAAAAATACGGCGTCAAGTTCAATGATACACTGGTTGAAATGAACGGCGGCGCATACGGCGGATACTACTACATAGAAACCAAAGCTCTTACAGCAGCTACCGATTATACAATGATACCTGTATATTACAACGGGTCCGACTGGGTAGAGTTTGGTAATGCAAAGTCACTTACTACACCGAATGCAACAGTTCAGTCAAACTACGGCTCAGGCTACTATGGCAACACTGCATCAGGCGTTGCATTTAAGACAATGGTAAACGGCAGTGACCAGAAGAACGAAGCTGTAGGTAAGACATCATCAGGTTCAAACGTAAAAACAACTTATGCCAACCAGGGCTGGCATCTTTCAACATCAGGAGCATCAACAGTAACAGTCAGCGCATCCGCAGGCCTTAAGACAGGTACATCCGGAACGGAATACGCTAAATATACATATGTACTTCATAACAACTCAGACCAGGCGGTATCCGGATACAAACTCGGACTTTGGACAGATGTTCAAATAGGTGATAACGATTACGCTCCTATAAGCGCAATGAATTACGGCTTCATGATGGAGGATACACATACATCATGCTCGACGGCAGGACTTGGATTTGCCCTTGTTGCAAATTCGGATGTATATCCTGACGGACTTACGGGTTCAACAACCTGCACCTCATACTGGTACGGCAGATACTACCAAGCATCAAACAACGTATTTAACAGCACATCAACACAGTATCTTACAGGACTTGATTCGGGTGCTGCAATCTCATGGCAGAATATTACGATTCCTGCAGGTGATTGCTACGTAATCACAATTTACATGGGCGTAACCGATGCGGCAACACTCAGAAATACAGCATCTGTAAGTTATGACCCGGGCATCAACCACACCCGTGATACGGCAGAAGTGCTTCCTAACGGCACAACAGGTTCATACAACACTATTGAAAAGGTTTACTATCAGCTCAGTTCAACAAATACCGGAGCTTCAACAAATCCGTATGTATTTGATGAATATATAACCAATGATGATGAGAACGGCAGAGCAGTACTTAACGAAACAAGTCTTCAGAACGGACTTGCATCATTTAAGGCAAATGGTGTGCAGTACAAGAGTGTAAACGGCACACAGGGCTATAGAACAATTTCGGGACCGTCGGTAAGCGGATTTGATTATCAGAATGGTTCGGATGCATATTCTGCAGCTAATATAAACATTATAGAGACTGCAAATACAAACTGGACAAGTGGAGACAGCCAGGCGAACAAACTACAGTTTACAGAGGCAGGATGGTACACCTTCCTTATCCAGTACAAAGAATACTACTCAACAGGTGAGGAATCATCAGACGGACAGTCTCAGGTAACATGGCATTATGTTACAAAACTTGCAGTTATAAATGTAAAAGTAACAGAAGATGATATAAGTGCTCAGCCTAGTGCTACAGCCATTGATAACACTATTGCAATCTTTAACAGCGGAGCAGAACTTACAAGCGTAAATTATCAGCTCACAAGCGTAGACCTTGATGCAGCAACAATACCGGTACTTTACAGTACATGGTACAGATACTGCCAGACAGGTAAGGGCTTTGATGCAGATGACAATCCGGTAGGCGACGCAGATGTTATAGCTAAGTTTACCGAGGCAAACGGTTCATCCGGAACACGCTCAACAGGCAGCGGACTTACAGGAACAGACGATCCTATATATGGTGTTAAGCAGATAGTACTTACCCAGCCGGGATGGTATACGGTAATACTTAATTACAATAATTCAGCAGGTACTGCTAAACAGGTAATTAAATATCTTTACTTCTCAGAAGAGAACATCAATTACGGTGTTCCGAGAATAAATAAGACCGGTAATAACATTACGGTATCCAACTTTGGCGGAACAATCAGTCAGGTATTATACCAGCTGACAACATACGACGAGCAGTATATCGACGAAAACTATGACGACGGCGCAGCAGGATATCTTGCAGCAGGAACAGACTTTATAGAGGATTACGGATATGGCTCAGGAAGATACTATACAACAATAGGTCAGGACAAGTATCGTAAACAAAATTCTACGGGAGACTTTACAATCTTCTCCAGAATAGGTCTTTTCGAGACAGAGGAAGACTTTAATACTTACAATGCTGAAACCAATGATACAAGGTCGGCTCTCCTCTTAAAGACAAACGGCAGCGCAGGTTACAGAAGTGCACATCTTTCAACCGAAGATTCAAGTGCCAATATTACCGTAAGAACAGCAGGCTGGTACACATTAAGAATTACCTACGGTACAGTAACAATTACAAGATATGTCCAGATTACAGAAGCTGATATCCAGGGCGCAAATGCACCTACGGCATCAATAAATGAGACAACAGGTGAGATTACAGTAAATGCAAACGGACATGTTATAAAGAATGCATTTATCAACCTTGCCACAAAGGATTATCTGACACAGTCAACATATCCGGCAGGCAAGAGCGGACTTGCATATTACCTGACAGCAGGAAATGCATATTCGTTCTATGGATATTATACATACGGACAGACTCACTACACAGATGTCAACCCGGCAGACGGATACTACACGGTAGACATCGGACAGCAGACTGACGCTACAGGCTCATTTGCAGTAACTACAGCCGGCTGGTATAACCTCTACATCACATATGATGAGAGAACAGACAGCGAAGGCAACAAAGTTGTTGATACAAAGATAGTACATGTACTCCTTCCTGAAAGCGTAACGGGACCGGAGATAGCACAGTACAATGACACAAGTGTAAATGTTACATCATCAATCGACACCGAGGGAACATACACAGATAAGAGAATGATGATTTCGTACACGGATCCGGTAACGAGTTCTTCAAAGACCATTACAAAGGTTATGTACGGACTTATCACAGATGAGAAGGCATTAAGTACTTATGACGGAAGCGGCAAGTATACGGTAGGCTCATGGTACAGAATGTCACTTGCAACAGACGGTGATGTAACCCTTCTTAACGGACAGATAGACGGAGCTGAAGGCGGCAGGAACTTCAACATAGTAGTTGACAAGACCGGTGAGTACATCGTAGCTGTATACGATAAATACTACGGAAATAAATACTATTATGTAACAGTTACCGACGAGGATGTACCTGTAACAAGCGCAGAAAGTCAGGACGCAGCAAGAATTACAGTTACAGGCAATGTGATTTCTGCAGCCAACGGTGACGGAAATGTAAGATTCATCAAGGATGTAACGGAGACGGCAGATGTAGATTACAACAAGGGCTACACCCTCACACTTAAAGAGGGCGGAGTAAGAGCCATCCGTACAATAGACAGCGTAGGTAGGGTTTCACAGTCACTTGTAACCACAGATACATTTGACGCAGACAAGACAGAACTCAAAGCTTTAATAGAGCAGGCAGAGAGATTTATACAGGCGTACACACCACTTGAGCAGGCAGCATATGACGAGCAGACAGAATCAGGATACTGGGCAGTAAATACAGCATACGAAGGACTTGAAGCATTAATCACTGCAACAGAAGGTGAGATTGTAACACCTAAGGATGTTTACGATTCTGAAAGCGTAACAGTAGCTCAGATTGATGAGGCGGTAGCTGCTATGCAGACTGCAATCGAAGAGTTTAGAGAAAACTCTAAGGAAATCGATCCGGAACTTGTATATGTCAGATATAACGGAAACGGCACAGCAGATCTTGTAGTAGATGCGGGAGCAAATACACTTGTAAAGGTTGTATACTCAGCACAGGAATACTACACCATAGTTAACGGCATAGGTAATAGAGAAATAAGCCAGCAGGCATGGGACAGCTGGGCAGGCATAAGCTCAGAGGACTTCGTTGAGGCGGCACCTAATGCAACAACCTACGAGATTACAGATGTTGATGACGGTATCTATACATTCATGGTTAAGGTTGGAGATGCAGTATACTTCAGAAATCCGGTGGTTTCAAAGAATGACCAGACAGATGAAGGACGCATAGCTCAGGTTAAGGCATTCCTTGACGGCTCGGCATCATATGACCCGGATGATTTACTTACCGAAGGACAGCAGCTGCTTAATACAGTATCTACATACACAGAGTTTACACAGGACAACAGCAACTCACCTTTCGTATCTGATGTACTTTACGAAGCACTCCAGGGAGCATACAACAACGCAAGGGCGCAGTACAACAATACGACAGACCTTGATACACTCAAGGAAGTAACCATAGACTTAAACAACAGGATTCGTCAGGTTAAAGAGTCTATGAGATACGAGGTACAGGAGCATGAGATTGAGTTTACGGTAACAAATGCAGACACAGGAGCAATCCTTGCAACCAACACCTCAGATAATGTAACAACAATGTTTGTAGCCAAGGGCGAATATGATAAGTGGTCAACTTTCGCAAAGGCAAGCTATCAGGCTCTTGAGATAACAGACAACGGCGAGACAAGAACATCAGAGTTTAATGTACAGGGTGACGGAACCTACACAGCATATGTTAAGTACGAAGACGGAACCTACGAATTCGCAACATTCGAACTTGACGGCTACGGCGGATATCCACTTATTGCAACACATGACGGCTCTAACATCGTAGTAGCAATTAAGGATGGAGCAGTTAAGTCAAACGGAAACGCAATAACAACAGATGATGTTACAGAACTTGCAATTGCATACGGCATACAGTACAGCTACAGCGCAAGCGACAGCGATACATGGAAGTCACTCACATGGGATGGCAACTCAGCAACAAGAGCAATGCTTGGAAGCGGCGAGCATACAGTACATGCATTAATAGATGGAATAGAGTACTTCATACCGGCTTACCCGAACGAGACACCTATAGTAAGAAGCATTTCAAACAATGAAGACGGTGGCAAGGTAATAGTATTCTCAGACAGCTCTAAGATTGCATGGGTAGCATACGCAGCAGGCGAGCATACAAGCTGGACACAGATGCTTCAGTCAACAGCGGGAGTACACTACATAGCACAGAACGAAGAAGTAATAATCCCGGCATGGACAGATGAGTCAGCAGATGCACAGTACACATTCTTCCTTAAGGGTGTGGACGGCGAAGACGATTACATCGTAACAGTATCTAAAGGACAATATGGTGTTGCAACCGTAACAACTACATATTCATCTACGGATGAGCCTGAAGAGGAAGAGGCAACACCGTAAACACTTAGCTATAAAAAGGAGAGTGCATGAAAATGCACTCTCCTATAAGTGCTTATATGAAAGACAGCAGATATTTTAAATTATCAAACATTATTGCGATAACAGATATAATTGCGATGTTGATTTCGTATGTTATCGCCAACAAAATAAAGTTCGACTGGTGGAGAACCGGTATCATGAACAATGACACATCTTATATGACACTGTATGTATATATACTGGTGGCATATCTTGTTGTGGAATTTTTTATGCCCAGGAGACACAGGCTGATATCCCGTGGGCTTGTGGGAGAATTTATTGATGTCGCCTATACCCATCTGTATGTTGTGGCAGTAGTAACCGTATATTTGTATGTTACCAAAACATCGGAAAACTATTCCCGTGAACAGATGATACTTTTCTTCATAATCAGTATCTTTGTGATGTTTATCGAAAGAAAGATGATAAAGCAGGTCGCACTTAAGTGGGTACACCGGTCAGGCAACGAAGAAAAGATAGTACTTGTCACCACCTCCGACAAGGCCGAAGAGATAGTCTGCAGAATCAAAAAGACACAGAACTGGGATTTCAGGATTACGGCAATTGCAGTAATTGATAAGGACCTCAGGGAAGAATACATTGATGACATAGAGATAGTAGCATCGGCGGATACACTTATAAAAACAGTGGAAGAAGCCGAGGTGGACGCATTGTTTTTGTGCCTTGACGAAGATGATGACAAGTTCCTTCCGACAAACAGCAGAAAAGAACTCGTGGATAAATTCTGCGACATGGGCAAGAAAGTTCATATCAATACCGAAATATTTGAGACAAGCAAGGAAATGACAGAGCAGCAGATGCTCGGAGAATATGCGGTCATAACCTACAGGCTGCCCGAGTATAAAAAGGGAGTCGGTCCAATCAGGAGAATTCTGGATATTGTCGTAGGTCTGGCTCTGTTTTTGCCATATATTGCCGTATATCTTTTGGTCTGCGTGGGACATTTTCTTGAGGGAGACAACGGAGTAACGGTAATAAGCATACCCAAGGTTACGAGGAACGGTCGCAGATTTTATCAGCATCGTTTCAGAACGGTAAAAAGAAAATCCTCGAAGAGAAAGAAACAAAGCTGCGGAGTAACGGGCAAAATAATCAGAGGACTTGGAATAGGCTGGCTGCCTCAGTGTATAAATCTGATTTGGGGAGACGAATCTTTGGCAGGACCTAAGCCTCCTCTTGTCAGTGAGTATCTGGATTATACACCGGAGCAAAAAAAGAGCCTGTGTGTTAAAGCGGGAGTTTTTGCAAAGGGATTGTCATATTCGGTATTTGAAAAAGAGGAGTTATTTGTACTTGATATGATGGAGGAAGAAGAGAGGCCTCTTGATTTGGGTGAGGGGGGATTTCTAAAAGAAAATCCTGTTTACAATTTTTTAAAGAGGGCAGCGGATATTGTGATTTCGGCATGTGCCCTTGCTGTGCTCTCCCCGTTTTTTCTGATTCTTGCAATAATGATAAAATGGTCTGACGGCGGTAATGTATTCTACAGGCAGGTAAGACTCGGAAAGTACGGAAGAAAAATCAGAATATATAAATTCAGAACCATGCATATGAAATTCCGCAGACTTGAAAAGTCACTTTCGCCCGAGCAGTATGAAAAATACCTCAAGGAATATAAGATAGATGATGACCCGAGAATCACAAAAATGGGTGAGACAATGAGGAGAACTTCCGTAGACGAGCTTCCTCAGCTGTGGAATGTGCTAAAAGGAGAGATGTCCCTTATAGGGCCTCGCCCTATAGTAGAGAAAGAACTTTCCCATTACAAGGGCAATGAGAAAAAGCTTCTCTCCGTAAAGCCGGGAATTACCGGATACTGGGGCGCAAATGGCAGAAACAATATCACTTATGACAGCGGACAAAGACAGAATATGGAACTTTACTATGTGGAAAATGCAGGAATTATGCTTGATATAAAGATTTTTCTGGGAAGCATTCCGGCAGTACTAAAGAGACGGGGAGCGAAATAATGCGTTATGTAATCGGGGATGTTCATGGATGTTTCGATGAACTGATGCTTATTATAAAAAAGATAACAAGGCAGGACAAAGATGCAGCCTTTATCCTTACAGGAGATCTTATAGACAGAGGTCCGAAGGTGGGAGAGACGATAGAATGGGCCATGGAAAACATCACGCCAAACGGCAGGTTCAGGTGCATCAGAGGCAATCATGAACAGCTTGCAATAGACTGGTATTACAGGGATTTTCTTCCATGGACTTCCAGAAAATTTGCGATAGGAAAAAAGAGATTTCCCGAATCGGAATTCGATTTTTCTGATGAGATGAAAGGACAGGGCAGAAAACGCAGGGAAGATGTGTATCCCATAATAGAGTTTTTTGAATCTTTGCCGTTTTCCCTGACGGAAAAGGTGGGGGATATTACCTACAGAATAGTGCATTCATGGTATCTGCCGGACGAAAAAAACGAGGAAAAACAGCACTTTGCCAACCTGTGGTCCAGATATGAAGGCGGTAACAGCGAATCGGACGAGATTATTATTCACGGACATAATCCGACTCTTAATCTTGAAAGAACATGTGCGGCCGACAATACCAACCCGCCCGGAATGATAAATTACTATGAAAATGCGATAAATGTTGATGGGGGCTGTGTTTTCGGAGAGGGACTTTATTTCCCTTATGCGTGTATGCTGTGTGCAGTCTGCCTTGAAACCCTTGAGGAGTTTTATCCCTATACTCTTGAGGAGAGGTTCATGAACTTAGGGAGAGGACGGAGGAGACGGCAGGATGCAGTTTCCGATGCAAGGGCATACGCAGAGCAGTATGATGTGTCGCTCAATCCGTACAGACAGAAGATGCTTGACAGACTTGCGGGGAGGTGAGTGGATGAGATATGTACTTAAGGTTTATGCCGCAAGTGAGGCAAAGGAGAAAAATGCCGGAGGAAAGGCTCCGAGAGATATAGAAACAATTCTTAAAAAGAAGGGGTTTGTTTCTCTGCCGGTGGAGGTCAGACACGGTGAAAAAGGAAAGCTGTTTAAACGGTGGAGGATAATATGGACAAAGATGAAGCGGCTTAAGGCCGGGGATGAGCTTTTGATGCAGTATCCTTTTGATGCGTCTTCGACCATTATCCCGCTGATTATTAAAAGGCTGCAGCTTGAGGGCATAAGTGTTTATATACTTGTTCACGATCTGCCGACACTGAGCCGGGGCAAAAATGTGGATATTCCTCCACACATAAGAGCAAAAACGGGGATAACCGAAAAGATGATTATGACGGCGGCGGACGGAGTGATAGTCCATTCGGCTCCGATGAAGAGATATCTTAAACGAAAATACGGGGTGAAAAATATCGGAGTTCTTAAGCTGTTTGATTATATTATGCCGGAGGGCTTATCAGCCCGCGCGGGCAGAGAGCTTCCTCTTGTTGTTGCGGGCAATCTTCACCCGGAGAAATCCGGATACATTTACACCCTTAGGGAAAAACTCAATCTTTACGGAGTGGGATTTGACAAAAATATGGCCGGAGATAATATAATTTATAAAGGGAGTTTTACTCCGGAGGAGCTGCCGGGAGAGCTTGAAGGGTCGTTTGGGCTTGTCTGGGACGGACCTTCCCGGGAGGAGTGCAGCGGTATAACGGGCAGGTATCTGAGATACAACTCGCCTCACAAGCTATCTCTTTATATAGCGGCAGGTTTGCCTGTTATAGTATGGGATAAGGCCGCATCGGCCGGGATTGTTAAAAAAGAGGGACTGGGTATCTGCGTCTCTTCGCTTGAAAATATAGGCGAGGAAATAAAAAAGATATCACAGGAAAGCTACAGTGACATGCTTTTCAGCGTAAATCGTTTCGGAGATATGCTTAAGAACGGACATTTTACATTAAAGGCTGTCGGTAAATGTATGGGGGACTATGGAGAAACCGAGCATAATTAAGAATTTCATACTGAATAATATATATCAGATAGTCTCTATCCTCTCTCCTGTGGTAACGGCTCCGTATATATCAAGGGTACTTGCCACTGAAGGCGTGGGTATATACAGCTATACTTATTCGGTGCAGATGCTTGCGGTGATGCTCGCAGCGCTCGGAACATCATCTTACGGCGCAAGGGAGATGTCGGTAGCCCGCGACGACAGAGAAAAAAGGAGCAGGCTGTTTTGGGAGATAGAGCTTTTGAGCGTGCTTACTACGGCATTATGCCTTGCAGTATGGGTTGCGGTGATATTTTTATCCCGGAGCAACCGGATATATTATGCGGTATGGGGGCTGAATATTCTTGCAGTGGCATTTGATATAACATGGCTTTACAGCGGATTTGAAAATTTTTCAAAAATAATAAGGAAAAATACCGCGGTAAAACTCATGGGAATTGTTCTTGTATTTGCTCTTGTAAGAGAAAAAAACGGGGTTTTAATATATATTCTTATCCTTTCACTTTCTGCTTTAATCGGCAATATCAGTCTGTGGATGGGACTCGGAGAATATGTGGACAGGCCGAAATGTGAGCTTAAACCGCTCAGACATCTTAAGGGGACTTTGGTTTACTTTCTTCCGACTGTGGCGGTTACAATATATACGGTGTTTGACAAGACTCTTTTGGGAATTCTTACTCATGATAACCGGGAGAACGGATATTATGAGATGGCGTCCAAGGTATTTAATGTGGCAAAGGTGCTGGCGATAGTTACTCCCGGTACGGTAATGTCGCCGAGACTGTCCTATCTTTTCAGCAAGGGCGAAAAGAAGGAGGCGGAGGATAAAATCCTCCTTACGGCCGGATATATATTTGCGGTGGGATTTATTCTGGCAGCGGGGATTGCGGCGGCTGCTCCGAGATTTGTGCCATGGGCATTCGGGGCAAGCTACTCAAAGAGCATAATGCTACTGCAGCTGATGTGTCCGCTTCTTATCATTATAGGGATAAGCAACTGTATCGAAACACAGATTTTTCTGCCGCTCGGATACAGAAAAAAAACAACCTGTATCCTGTTTTTGGGGGCGGGAGTAAATCTGATACTGAACCTTGTGCTGATACCGCAGTATAAGAGTGTGGGAGCTCTTATCTCAACCCTTATTGCAGAAAGCGTTATAACGGTTTTGTATCTTATCGGAGGCAGGGAGTATTTGAGCCGGCGCAGACTGATTGAAACAGGATGGAAAAAGGCAGCCGGTGCGGCGATAGCGGGAGGAGCCGTATATGCCGTAGGAAGCGCGCAGCTCGGTAATCTTATCACCTTTGCGCTGCAGGTGGTGGCAGGATGTTTTATATATGTAGCTGTCCTGGTAATTTTAAGGGATGATACCCTTATGAGGGCAGTACTTTATCTCAGACGAAGATAACCCGGCCTTTTGGTGAGACCTGAATGGAAAAAGGAGAATGAATTGATAAGTGTGATAATTCCTGTTCACAACAGAGCGGATATGATAAAAAGATGTGTGGCTTCGGTGCAAAAGCAGTCATATACTGATACGGAAATTATAGTTGTAGACGACCATAGTACTGACGGCACGACCGGGGCGGTTTTAAGTCTTGCTGAAGGTGATAAAAGAGTAAGGCTTATATCAAGCGCAGAAAGAGGGGCTTCAGCTGCCAGAAATGCGGGCATGGACGAGGCAGAAGGTGAGTATATTATTTTTGCCGATTCGGACGATTACTGGGAGGACAACCTCCTGGACACGGTTTATAATGAGGCAAAAAGGAGCGGAGCCGATATAGTGATAGCCGGCTTTGATATGGTAAATCTAAATGGAGAGGCGGTAAAAACCTCAAAAAATGAAGGCATTGAAAACCTTAGCGGTATGAGTATGCTTGAAAACATCGGACTGCCGGGATACGGAGCCTATGCGGTCTGGGGGAGACTTTTTAAAAGAGAATCAGTCATGGGGATAAGGTTCCCAAAGGGAGTGGCTATGGCAGAGGATGGAATTTTTATGGTACATGCCTATGCCGCAGCAAGAAGGGTTGTATATATAGGGGGAGTATTTTTCCATGTAACATTGCACTCCGGAAATATGCAGTGGCAGGGATTTAACAGGGAGACCGAGTATGGAGCCGTTAAGGCGTATGAGGATATAACGGATTTTTATTTTAAAAAGGTAAGACTCAGAGAGTGCAGGATTCGCGCTTTTAAGATGTTTTATGGTGCGAGACTCAGGATGCTGCGCAGACTCGAAAGAAGAGGAACAGACCTTTCCAAAGAAGAACACGGACAGTTTTTTAAAACCACGGCAGAGAGCCTTGGAAAGGATACCCGGAAAATGCTTTCCGCAGGCAGTGCGAAAGAAAAACTTACGGCACTTGCTGTTTGCTTTATGCCGGGGATATATATTGCGGCATACAGATTTGTTTATGAAAAGATGCCGTGGATATTAAAATCGCAGCAGTATATGTAATGGGGACAGACTATGAAAGTTTATGTGACAGCGCTTGTCCTTTCGGTGATATTTGCCTATCTTTACAGGGTGGTATCAAACAGGGTTGAAGCGTCAAAAGAAAGAGGAGAAAGTGTATATATAAAAAAGAAAAAAAGAAGGGGAGTCGGCTCACCCTTTGCGGTGACAATGGCTGTGCTTTCCGCCCTGCCGCTTACTGCTGTTGCGGCATTTCGGGTAGGAGTAGGTACGGATTATTACACGGGTTATGTTTATTCGTACTACTATAATATGGCTTATAACGCCGGATACTATAAGACTGAGCCCTTATATGACCTTTTGGAGTCTTCGGTAGCTTTTTTTAAGGCTCCGGAAATATGGATATTCATAGTTTCGTCCGTTATAGTAGGCGCATTGTACTATTACTGCTTTTTTAAATACTCGATCAATCCGGAATACAGCATTTTGATGTATTTCCTTACAAATATATATTTTATCTCTTTAAATGCGGTACGACAGGGAATAGCCATGTCAATAATCTTTCTGGCCATTATGGTATATAATAAGGGAAAGACAAAGGTATTTTTGCTACTTGTGCTAATGGCGATGGGATTTCATACCTCATCTGTGGTGTTTTTCCTGTTGCCACTGCTTAGAAAGATCAGTTTTTCGGTATCATCAAGCCTTATGATGCTTTTGGCGCTTGCCGTGGGAGGCGGAGTTATCGGACGAGCGGCCAGGGTGGTTATTTCTCTTACAAGATACGCCGGATATTACAACTCGATGTTTGACGAAAACGAGTTTGATATATTCAATACCGCGATACAGCTGGCTATCCTCATAATGTATTCGTTTTACCTTGAAAGAGCGAGGCAGACAGAGCATAAAAATATGTTTGAGATATGTTATATCCTGCAGCTTATGGCAACATTCTGTATCATCCAGTCGGCAACCATCCCGGCCATTAAACGAATAGTATGGCATTTGTCTACCAATCAGTTTATAGGCATTCCCATGGTCAGCCTGATAGAAGACAGTAAACTGGTCAAACTGATATTTAATACGGCGGTTATTGTGCTTTTTGCAATTTCGATATATAAAGGAGATGTGGTAAACGGTGCCCACCAGATTTTGCCGTATCACAGCTGGTTTGAATATTTGTAGGAGAAGGGTTATGCTAAAAAAATTTATGCAAAAAAACAGGAACTGGTGCGAAGAGTTTTTAAAAACCCATCCGCTGGATGCAAAGAATATTAACAATGTATATCTTAAGGCGGTAAAAAAATACCTTAAGGATGCGGGAATAGTCTATGATGTCGGCGGAGGAAAGCACTGCAGATACATAGATTTTGTTGGAGAGGGCACGATGGTGTATGCTCTCGATATTTCCGCGGAGGAGTTAGATGCTAACAGCGGTATAAAGGAGAAAATAGTGACAGATGTCTGCAAAGATATTCCCATTCCTTACGGCAAGGTGGATATGATAACATCATCTTCTGTGGTTGAGCATCTTACAGAGCCCGTAAAATACTATGAGAATGCGTATAATGCGCTTAAAAGCGGGGGTATTTTCATAAATATGTTTCCGTGCCGCTATGCGGTCTTTGCGATGGTAAACAGGGTATTGCCCAAGAAGTTTGCCAGAAATCTTCTTTATTTTTTTCAGCCGGGAGCTAAAAAGGACTGCGGATTTCCCGCCTATTATAAGGGGCTGTATTATAAGAGGGTGATAAAGGATTTGAGAGATAGAGGGTTTAGGATTAAAGGGGTATATCTGAGATATCTCCAGGCGGATTATTATACATTTTTCGTGCCGCTTTTTCTGGTGAATTATGTGTGGGATGCGGCAATGAAAAAACTGGGCATTAAAAACGGGGCAACCCATATGCTTATTGTGGCGGAGAAGATATGATACTTTCGGTAATTATTCCGGTATATAACGGAGAAAAATATCTGGAAAAGTGCATAAGAAGTGTGCTTTGTGCCCTGCCAAAGGGCGGCGAGATAATAGTGGCAAACGACGGCTCGACAGATGGCACGGCGCAGGTACTTTGTGGGTTTTCTGACGCGAGAATAAAGGTTTTAAACCTACCTCATAAAGGGGTGTCAGGGGCAAGGAATGCAGCGCTTAAAGAGACCCGCGGGAAGTGGATATCATTTGTTGATGCCGATGATGAGGTAAAGAAGGGTATTTTTGAAACTCTTTTAAAAGAAGCAGATGAGGATACGGAGTTTGTATGCTGCTCAAGGGAAAAGGTATATTCAGGCGGACAAACCTTTAAGGCAATCACATCTATGGGTGAGGATAAAAAGATACTTACCGGAGAAAAGGACATATACAGGGAGATATTTTACGATAATTTTGGCAGTGCGGTCTGGGGAAGACTCTTTAAAAAAGAAATAATCGACAGATATAGCCTCCGCTTTAGGGAAGATATGGTCATACTTGAGGATATGTGTTTTATAGCCGACTATGTATTAAGGATGGAAAAACGGGCTGTATTTTTAAGTGACAGGCTGTATATATATACCATTCAGGCCCAAACCCCTGTAAAAAAAGGCCAGATAAAGGATTTAAAAAAGGGGTACGGCCATATTATAAGACTTGGCTACAGTATTTCCCCAAAGACGGGACAGCTCATGGAACTTACATATACCGACAGACTTTCAAGGGCAGTTGCCAAGCTCCCTCTTATCGGGAAGAGCGAAGATGAAAAGGAACTTATCAGGCAGTACCGGCATTATTCAAAAAAGGCTATAGTATCACATGAAACGGGAGCATTTAGAAAGGTATATTATTTTGCGCTCGGAGCCTTTCCAAATCTGTCGGGAATCATACTTAAGGCGGCAATATCGATTATGAGAAGGTGTAAAAGGACGGTGGATTAGTTATGAAAACAGGAATACTTACTTATCACAGATTCATAAACTACGGAGGACTGCTTCAGGCTTATGCGCTGAAGGAGGCGTTAAAAAAAGAGGGGGCTGATGCAGAGGTGGTGGATTACCGCTGCGCGTATCTTGAAAATGTGGGGAACTCCGATTTAAAGGATAAAAGAATAAGCAATAAAAGAAAGCTGTGGAAACTTGCCCAGTTTGCGCAAATCAAAATCAAAGAGAGAAAGTTTGGAAAATTTATATCTGCTTACCTTGGTGTTTCCGAGCCTTATCTGAGCATTGAGGAACTTGCAAAGGCAGCGGATGATTATGATATAATGATAACGGGTTCCGACCAGGTATGGAATGAAAAATGGCCGTATGACAGGGCATATTTTCTGGATTTTGAATGTCCGGACAGCAAAAAGACAAGTTATGCGGCAAGCCTCGGAGACGGAGGAGTGCCAAAAGACAAGGAGGCGTATTACAGAAAATGTCTCGCCCCTTTTAGAGCCATATCCGTAAGGGAAGAGGCAGACAGGGAAATAATAAAGCGCATTACCGGAAGGGATGATATTGTTGTAGCGACAGATCCGGTCCTTTTGCTTGAAAAAGATGACTGGGACAAGGTAGCGCAAAGAGCATCGGGCAGGCTCAAAAAAAGGATATCCCATAAAAAATATGTCCTGATATATACCGTAAATGAGCCGCAGGTGCTTATAAGAAGGGCAGAGGCATACGCAAGAAAAAAACATCTTTCCGTAGTATACTTAAATCCGTCACCTTTGCACGGAGGATTCTGGCAGTTTGGCACAAAGATAAAGGATGCTTCACCGGAGGACTTTGTATTTGCTTTTAAGCATGCGGAGGCGGTATTTACCAATTCGTTCCACGGTACGGCATTTTCCGTAATATACGAAAAAAAGGTTTTTGTCGAAACCGACAGCAACGGCCATCATAACAAGAGGGCAGCGGATCTGCTTGAAAGACTCGGGGCGCAGGACAATTACATCAAAAAATATGGCAGGGAGCTGAGGGCTGTATATTCAAAGATGAGAGAAGAGTCATTAGAGTATATAAGAAAAGGTATTTTAGACAGGGAGTAAAGAGTGAATTCCAGAAAAAGAATTGTTTGGCAAAAAAGAATAGCGATCATACTGGTTCTCATCATTTTGCTGATACTGGCGTTTCAGACGGTTCCGTCAATGGTATCAATATCAGAGGTGGAATCTGAAGAGCCGGACTACTATGCCACCAGTAGCGAGGCAAAGAAAATAATTTCCCTCGTATATGATGACTCTGCAAGTATGTCTGACGGAGGAAATGTGAACTGGGCGTATGCAAACTATGCCTTTCAGACCTTTGTCAGTCTGCTTAATGACAATGATGAACTGTATGTGACATATATGAGTAATCCTACGCAGTCCGTACTTTTGGCATCGCCGGATATAACAAGGCAGGGCTCTATTGATGATGTCCATGACCATTTCAATAACAAGGCTACTTCCGTAACCTCGGTAACCACGGCATTTAACAGACTGGATGAGATGGAGGCAACAGCCGATTCCGTGGAGTACTGGCTGGTGGTCCTTACAGACGGATATCTGCAGGCGTCAGGTACCACAGAAGCCCTTTCCGAAGAATATATAGATGAGATGGTGGATGACTATGCCAATACGACGCTGCAAAACGGCTCAAGGCTGAATGTCGTGTATCTGGCTATCGGAGATGATGTTGCCCATCTGAGCGAGGAGACCGAAGAAGATGCAGTGGTAAAATACGCTGCGGACGGAAATGACATCGTCACCTGCATGTCGGAAATCGCCAAGGAAATCGAGAGGTGGGATGAGCCGGAAGACGGAGCCATAAGCGATAACGCCATCAGTAATAACAGGATAGAGGTCACGACGGAGTATCCTCTGGAGAGGATAACGGTATTGTGTCAGGGCGTCGATACGGAGATAGTGTCTTTTGCCGAGGCAGAGGCGGACGACAGGAGCAATCTTACCATACATGAGTCACTTGAAATCATTTATCCGGAATTCCCGGGATGTCGGACGAATGAAGACCTTAATGCTACAGTAGGTTCTCTTACCGGTGGCAAGAGTTTTATAGAGCCGGGAACCTATGTTATTACATTCTCCAAAGCTATAACAGGGGCGGATATAGACCTTATGTACAATGTGGCGGCCGAGACCAGATTATATATATATAATGAAACGGATTCTGAATATGTCAAGGATGCCTATGGATTTTTTGACAGTGCATCCTATTCCATGCATACAGAGACAGTGGTAACCGGAACTGACAATGATTTTGCCACCTATGTGGGAGCAAATGAATCGCAAAAAGAGGATGATATAAAGGTCACTGATACCAACGGCTATACCAGTTCGTCCCACAGCTACGAAAGGGATGCGAGCGTTTACAGCGAGGGAAATAATTATATAGAGACATACAGCAGGATACGGTATGTAGAACGGGAAATAAGTGTAAATATGAAGGTGCAGCATACGGATGTGTATGTTACAAAGATAGAGGGCAGCCGCAATACCGTAAAGCGAAACGAGATAATGGACAGAACCCTTTCCATGCAGGTACAGGTATATCATGATGATGAGATGTACACAAGGCGTGAACTTGAACAGATGAGGGTGGAGGTGTCAACCTCGCAGTCCAATATAGAGGTTGAAACCAATATATCCAATGACGGTACCATTACTGTTACGCCGTACTATGGCAGGCCTGACAGATGGTTTAAGTTTATAGCCGGCTGGACTACAAGCTGGAGGGTGGAAGTAGGCACATATAAGGTACTTTTGAGCTTTTATAACAGCGACGGACAGGTGGGATTTGTCTGCAACCAGGCATATAACATAGAGGCTGAGCCTCTGTGGCTTAATATATTTAACCATGCGCTTCCGTTTATTGTCATTATCTTCCTTTGGGGATATACCAAAAAACCGTGGTTTTCGCGCAATATGCAGATCAACTATATGCCTGTAAAGGTAAGAGACGGAATGTATGTGGGAGATAAAGAAAACTGGGTACTCTGGCTGATAAGGCCAAGGCTGTTTGATTTTATTCCGGTATTTATATCTTTTAGGGATATTATTCCTTATCTGGCAGATAAAAGAAGCAACAAACAGATTTCGGTAACGGCTCAGGAAGAAGATGTAAATCTGATAGAGATAAGGACGAAAAGGGATTGTTCCATCTGCGAGATTATCATAAGGGAGGACACCATAAGCCGCAATCGCGATTTTGAGTGTCATCTCGATTCTGACAGGCTTACACATGTGGACAGTGATGTTTTAAGATGCGATGAGAGCGTTGCTTTTATAGTAAGGAACAACAGGCGCAACACATTTATGCTGTATTTGGTTACATTTAACAGAAAGCGTAAAAATGACTCAAGGGACAGAAGATAAAAAAATCAGAATACTTCAGATAGGACTAAAGAATAATTACGGTGGAATAGAAAGCTGTATCATGAATTATTTCCGGCATATAGACAAAGAGCATTTCGAAATGGACTTTGCCGACCTTTACGGGCAGGGCATGGCCTACGAAGAGGAAATGAAAAGAGCCGGGGCAGGTGTATATCATTTCAGGGACTGCAGAAGACATCCCTTAGAAACGCGGCGGGAACTTTGCGCTCTGATAAAAAGAGAGGGATATGACATCGTGCATATAAACCTTCTTTCGGCGGCAAACACAGCTCTTGTAACTTCTGCGCTTAAGGGAGGCAGCAGGGTGGTGGTACACTGTCATAACAGTGCAACCAAAGGTATATTCAGAAAGATGCTTAACGCCATTAACCTGCCGCGCTTAAGGCGCCTTCCGGTAAAACGCGTTGCCTGCTCTAAGGCTGCTGGCAGATGGATGTGGGGAGATGATTTTGCAAAGGAGGCAGTTATCTATAATGCTGTTGATACCGGAGAATTCCCATCAGCCGGAGTGGGCAGGGAGGAAGGAGTTATAACTGTTGGATATGTCGGCAGGCTGTCAGAACAGAAAAATGTACTTTTCCTGCCGGAGATTTTAAGGGAACTTTTAAAGCTTGATTCTTCCTACAGACTGCTTGTGGTAGGAGACGGAGAACTTAGGGGAGAATTTGAGGCGGCTCTGAAAAATTACGGTATATCCGATAAAGTCAGGATGCCCGGAATGGTACAGGGAGCATCAGACTACTATGGCAGGATGGATGTATTTGTTCTGCCGAGTCTGTTTGAAGGCCTGCCTGTTGTTGCAACCGAGGCGCAGACTGCCGGAGTAAAATGTTTTATATCAGACAGGGTAACAAAGGAGACGGATATCACGGGGACGGTTACTTTTTTGCCGATAGAAAGTGCCCGGGTATGGGCAGAGGCAATCGATAACTATATGAAAAATCCCGAAAAAAAGGAGATTATTCCCGATGAAAAATATGACATAAAAAAAGCTGTAACACGACTTGAGGAGTTGTATTACAGCTTATGCGCGGATGAATTTTAGGTTGTCTGCGGTAATATCCGAAAGACCGTGTCCGGTATTGTAGGAACTTATAAGGCTGACAGCGGCGCTTCGGGTGAGTTTTTCGCCGTCCTCATCGCAGAAAAGATAATCATCCGGCCGTCCCTCACGGTTTTCGAGATAGAGCTCTATAATAGGACCGAGAGCGGAATGAAGACGGATGGAAAGCTTTTGTCCGCCTTGCGTTGAAGTATGACAGATGTCCCCGTCTAAATCATTTATTTTGATGTTTAAAGCATCGTCAAGGTCTATTCCTGTGCGTATAACGAAATTTTGCACGGACCAGGCAGTAAATTCATCAAATGAGGTATCATTAAGGTCAGGCCAAGTTGTAAGACGCTCAAAGGCAGAAGGAGCGGTAAGGTCATTAGTCGGCTTAAAGTCTTTGAGTTGCGTAAATCCTTCAGAGGCTTCGACCTTTGCCAAAAAGTCGGAGTTACCTAAATTATCAAAGTCCCCAGGCGAGTCAAAGTCTTTGAGACGGTCAAAGTCTTTGGACGGGTCAAAGCCTTTAAGAGGGTCAAAGCCTTTAAGAGGGTCAAA
>CAJOOU010000162.1 GCA_905236735.1 uncultured Eubacterium sp.
AGCTGAGAAAAAAGCTGCTGAAGAAGCTGCAAATAAAGATAATGAAGGCGAAAAAGAGGAAGGAGGTAACGAATAATGAAAGAATTACTTATTATAGCAATTGGCTCGGCAATAGTTAACAATGTAGTTTTGAGCCAGTTCCTCGGTATTTGTCCGTTCCTCGGCGTATCGAAAAAAACAGATACAGCCCTCGGTATGAGTGGCGCGGTACTTTTTGTTATCGCTATCGCTTCATTTGTTACGGCACTTATTAATAAATTCATACTTGTGCCGCTTGGATTTACATATCTGCAGACAATAGTATTTATACTCGTAATTGCCTGCCTCGTACAGTTCGTGGAAATGTTTCTTAAAAAGAGTATGCCACCGCTTTACAACTCACTCGGTGTATACCTTCCGCTTATTACCACAAACTGCGCGGTTTTGGGAGTTGCACTTACTAATGTACAGAACGACTACGGCATTTTGACTTCGGTTGTAAACGGTATAGCTACATCTATCGGATTTATGATTGCCATTGTTATTATGGCAGGACTCAGAGAAAAAATGGAATACAACGATATTCCTCGTCCGTTCCAGGGTACGGCTATAGTTCTTGTTACTGCGGGCCTTATGTCTATAGCATTCTTTGGATTCTCAGGAATCATCTAAGATAGGAGGTCTATTATATGAGTATAACAGGAATAGTTTTAGCGGCTGTAATTGTCGGAGGTACAGGACTTTTAATAGGTCTTTTCCTCGGATTTTCAGCTCAGAAGTTTTATGTACCGGTAGACGAGAAGGAAGAGGCTGTTGCAGGTGTTCTTCCGGGAAATAACTGCGGTGGCTGTGGTTATGCAGGCTGCGGCGGACTTGCAAGTGCAATAGCCAAGGGTGAAGCTCCGGTAAATGCCTGTCCGGTAGGCGGTGCTGCGGTTGCAGCTCAGATATCGGAAATTATGGGCGTAGAGGCAGGATCGAGTGAAAAGCAGGTTGCTCATGTAAACTGTGCAGGAAGCTGCGATAAGGCAAAGGACAACTTTAATTATGTAGGACTTGGCGATTGTAATCTGGCACAGTTTACACCGATGGGTGGCGGAAAGGGATGTTCTTTCGGCTGTATCGGACTCGGAAGCTGCGTTAAGGCATGTGCTTTTGATGCAATACACATTAACGAAGGACGAATTGCCGAGGTAGACAGAGAAGAATGCGTAGCTTGCGGCAAATGCGTATCGGCCTGCCCCAAGCACCTTATAGATCTTGTACCGTATTCAAAGAAATTCTATGTAACATGCAGTTCCAAAGACAAGGGAGCTGTGGTTATGAAAGCCTGTGAAGTCGGCTGCATCGGATGTAAGAAATGCGAGAAGGCATGTAAGTTTGATGCCATACATGTGGAGGACAATGTTGCGAAGATTGACTACGATAAATGTAAGAACTGCGGTCTTTGTGCAAAAGAATGTCCGAAGAGTATCATCTTTAAATTAGAGCCTTTAAAAATGCCTGAGAAAAAAGAAGCATAATATAATCCCCGGGACAAAACTCCCGGGGATTATTTTAACGGTTATAACGGTATTTAGTCATCAATGCCTACCATAACCGAGGTGGCCTTGATAACGGCATAGGCTTCCTTGCCTACTGCAAGATCAAGCTCTTTGATCGAGTTCATTGAGATTGTGGAAGAAACGATATTGCCGCCGCCGATATCGATTTTAACAATACCGTTTACCGCTCCTTCCTGTATTTCCGTAATCTTTCCCTTGAACTGGTTTCTTGCACTGAGTTTCATTTTGGTATCTCCTTTCGATAAGAAATTTTTCTTATATTTTATCACAAATAAGGCACCATGAACATTACAATTTTAAGTGCTGATTATCAGTATATGAATAAGATGTTCTTGAATTAATACGAATTTTATGTGAAAATAACCATATAAATTTCTCGGGGGAGAAAAAATGGTTTATGTTATAGACTTTGATATAGCGGCTGTTTTAATATCAATTTTTGTCATTTTCTATACATTTAATAAAAAAGGTCTGAAAGCGGTTTCTAACCGTCTTTTTCTTGCGCTTATCATTATAAATCTGATAACGGCAACTGCGGATATCGCAAGCTCTGTGAGAAATTCTTATCCGGACCCAAATGCGCTGTGGAGGCAGGATGTATGGAATTACATCTATCTTGCTGCGCATAACAGCGTGCCTCCGCTTTTGCTTTGTTATATACTTTCTCTTTTGCGTTTTCCTTTTTCAAGAAAGAAATGGGTGGGAGTAGTGATATACCTGCCTCTTATGGCAGATATTGCGCTTCTTTTTATGAACAGGACGCAGAGATTTGTTTTTTATTATGATGAAAGAGGCACATATCTGCATGGCAGTCTGTTTTTTATATTCTATCTGATAGCCTTTATGTATATGGCGACGGTGCTTTATGTTATTTATAAGGGACGAAAACGCATTCCGCCTTCGAAACTTATGCCGCTTGTCGTTTATATAGTACTTTCCGTTATTTCTCTTGTTATTCAGATGTTTTTCCCGAAGGTTTTGCTTGAGATTTTTGCACAGACTTTAGGGCTTATGGGGGTGCTTTTCTCCATCGAAAACCAGGATGATATTACAGACAAAGTTACAAATGTTTATAACAGATACGCTTTCTATGAAACTGCGCCCGGAATTTTGGGAGGAAAGGATTATTCATATATTTCCGTAAATCTGCCGGAACTCACCTATTATCACACCACAATAGGCATAGAAAACACAAATGCCGCCCTTAAAGATGTGGCTTCCTTTTTAAACCGCAGTTTTAAGGAAATGCTGTGCTTTGATACGGGAAGAGGACATTTTGTGCTACTCGGAAAAGAAAAGGATCTGGTAGGTGATAGCAAAAAAATCATAACGGATGCTTTTAAAAGAGTATGGGGAAAGGGCGATATAAAGATAAAGTTTCCGGGACGCATCTGTATGGGAAGTGTTTCAAACAGCCCGGTTACAACGGAAGAACTTCTTTTGATATCGGACAGCGGATTTGAAGGAAATGAGACTGCATTTTTGGATGCGGAAGATATTATAAACAAACATAAAAGACATATACTTATAGAGAGCCTTATTTCAGATGCTTTGGAAAATGACGGCTTTGAGGTGTATTATCAGCCTATTTATGACAGAAAGAGCGGACTGTTTCATTCGGCTGAAGCGCTTGTCAGATTTAAAAATACGGAGCACGGATATATTTCGCCCGAAGAATTCATACCCATAGCCGAAGAAAACGGCAGTATAGGAGAGATAGGAGAGAGGGTATTTGAAAATGTATGCCGTTTCTTTAATGAAGCAAGGCTTGATGAGAAGGGGATAGAATATATAGAAGTCAATCTCTCGACCATGCAGTGTATGGATCAGGCCCTTGCGGAGAAATTCGGCAAAATTTTGGACAGATATTCTATATCTCCGGAAAAAATAAACCTTGAGATCACGGAGTCTGCCGCCACCGGCAATTATATGACGCTGAAGGATAATGTAAGCAAACTTAAAAGCATGGGATTTACCTTTTCTCTGGATGATTACGGGACGGGGTACTCGAACTATTCTTATATGTTTGAGCTGCCGTTTAAGATCATAAAGCTTGATAAGAGTATCCTTTGGAAAGCCTATCATCCTAAAAGCGGAGCGGGCGAGGAGAATCTGATCATTCTGCTTGAAAGCACCGTGCTTATGATGAAAAAGATGGGCTATGTGGTGCTTTGCGAAGGCGTGGAAACGGTAGAGCAGAAGATGGTGCTTGAAAGGCTTGGATGCGACTGTTTTCAGGGGTATTATTTTTCAAAGCCTGTTGCAGAGGAAGTATTTCTGGACTTTATTAAGGTGGTGAATCTATGATTGTTTCGGCTTATTATTTTATTATGACAATACTTTCGCTTTTGTGCTCCGCGATATATATGATAAAGTGGAATAAGCATTTTGATGTATATTATTCTGCCATTTTTATGCTGATCCCTTTTTTAAATGCGGGATATTTTCTGGTGTCCGTTTCAAAGGATGTAGGTGAGGCTCTTACGGCTACCAAGATCACCTATCTCGGCGGATGTTATCTGCTTTTGCTTATTTTGATGAGTATATTTTCACTTTGTAAAATAACAATATCAAGATGGTTTACTTTCATTTTGACATCTGTCAGTACGATCATATATATATGCGTGCTTACGGCAGGGCATACAAGGCTTTTTTACGATAAGGTAGGTATTGTCACTTGTGGCGGCTTTACCACGGTAAAAAAAACCTACGGCCCTGTGCATAAGTTCTTTTACGCTCTTATAATACTGTATTTTCTTATAAGCCTTGTTGTTATTGCTTATAGCTACAGATGTAAAAAAGAGGCATCAAGAAAGATAATAACTCTTCTTGCGATAACCGAAGCTGTATCCGTATTTGCTTTTTTCTTCGGCAGACATTTTACTCAAAGGATAGAATGGATTCCGGCCGCATATTTGTTTGATGCTGTTATGTATCTTTTTATTATAGACAGACTGCCTCTTTACGATATTGTAAGTTCTGTCAGTGAATCTTTGGTGGAACACGGAGAGAGCGGATTTATTTCGTTTGATCTTAAGCTTAACTATCTGGGGGCAAACGCAACGGTCAAATCCTTTATGCCGGAGATTAAAAACGCGAGGGTTGATAAAGTGCCGTCTGATGACGAGTATTACAATTCGGCAAAACTCTGGATAGAAGACTTCAAAAAAGACGGCATATCAAGAGAGCTTTTTTATGAAAGAGACGGCAGGGTTTACAAGGTGCGTACGGCCTATCTCTATGACGGAAACCGAAAGAGGGGATATCAGATAACCGTAACCGATGATACCAATCATCAGCAGTATCTTAAAACCATATCGGACTATAACCAAAACTTAAGAAGTGAGATTGCGGCTAAGGATGCTGCAATTGCTTCTTTAAAGTGTTAAGCGTGTGTTTTTTGTCGGCAGTCCAAAGCGGGGCGATAAGTTCTCTTTTATTACCGTCTCCGGTCAGGCGGTGCACCGTCATATCGGGCGGAAAAAGGGGAAGGATCTCTTTTAAAAGCCGGGCGTATTCATCTAAGGTCATCGTTTTAAAAAGTCCCTTTTCGTAGTCTTTAGATATGGGAGCGCTTTTTAGAATATGTAAAAGAGAAAGCTTTACTCCGTTTGATGCGGAAGAGGCTACATATTCGGCGCTTTTTTTCATCATAGCCTCCGTTTCGCCGGGGAGACCTAAGATTAGATGGGTTATGATCTGCGATATCCCGATTTTTGACAAAGCTGCCGTAGCCTTGTCGTATTCCTTTAGATCGTATCTGCGGTTTATATATTCTGCTGTTTTGGGAGATACTGTCTGCAGGCCGAGCTCAACCCATACGGGTTTTATAGAGTTTATCTCTTTTATGACGGAGAGTACTTCGCCGGAAAGACAGTCGGGGCGGGTGGCTATGGATATAACATCTGTGTCTTTATTATTGGCAGCCTCTCTGTAAAGAGCTCTTAATCTTTCGGGTGTATCGTAGGTGGATGTAAAGGCCTGAAAATATGCAATATAACCCGTCTTTTTCGTCTTTGGAAGCTTTGGGGCGATAAGCTCTTTTTGTTTTATAAGCTGAGATGTTATGGATAAATCTGCAGATCCCGCAAAATCTCCGCTGCCCTTTCTGCTGCAAAATATACATCCCTTATCGGAAAGGGTTCCGTCCCTGTTGGGACAGCTGAAGCCTCCGTCAAGGGAAAGGCGGTAGAGCTTTTTGCCGAAATTATCGGCGGCATAGTCATTTAATGAGTAGTAAAAAGCCGAAAAATCG